>JBGAQE010000178.1:0-6986 GCA_044220885.1 Chitinophagaceae bacterium | reverse complement strand
GCGGTACTTCATGCTGATGGACAAACTGTGAGTTATTATAAGCATTTAAAAAGTGGTACTTTGACTAATAAGGACTCTGGCGACCGTGTGGAAACCGGGGAATATCTGGGTGTTGTCGGCAGTTCGGGTCGTTCTACTGCACCTCATTTACATTTTGAAGTTCATGTTGGCTGGGGCGATCCTGATAATGCCTCTGGTAAGTTGATTGAACCGTTTGCTGGTCCTTATAATCCAGATACAAATGTTTCACTGTGGGTTAATCAACCTCCATACGAAGAACCAGCTGTTTTGGGTGTGGAGTCGCATGATTATTACATACAAGACAAGTATTCCAATAGTTGTGATTCAACAATAGATTTGAGTACATTATCCAGAAAAATTTCACCTGGAAAGTCTGTTTATTTAAGAGCTTATTTCCGCGACTGGGCAGATGGTTCGACAATTACTTTTTCACTGGTTCGGCCAGATGGTAGTATAGAAACCCCTTGGTCTTCAATTAATAATGGAGAAGAATATACAGAAATCTGCAACTCTTCATATGGACCCACTAAATATAGATTTAGTTATTATACACTATTAAAAACTTTTCCTGCTAATGAGTCATTTGGTACATGGGCTTTTCGTTTTTCTTATTATGGCAAGATTTATAGTCACTATTTTTCTGTTGGTTGTATTTCAAGCCAGGATTTTAGCGGTACTCAGAGCGGATTATTGGGTTTCCTTGTAAGTAATACGATTACAAGCACTGTAACAATATCAGGAAGTTCGACAAATGTTATAGAGTATAGTGCCGATAACCAAGTTGTTCTAAGTCCCGGTTTTGTGGCCACAGCAGGTTGCGAATTTGTTGCCAATACGAAAGGATGTAATACCGGGAATTAAGCTCTGTGTACAAATGATTTAGTATAAACCTGTAAAAATTAATAAATTCAGGATTCAACTCTTCTGCTAATGAGGCTGTCTTATTTAATTGCAAAAATTCTCTTTTGGGCAAGCATTATTGTGCTTTCCCTTTTTTTCTATTACGAATCTGTGATCCCTTACTTCTATGGCTATCGCAGCCGTATTTTCGGCACAGCTTTTTTCAATAATCAACTCTGGGTAACGATGCATATGGTAGGAGGAACTTTCGCCCTATTGCTTGGCCCCACACAATTCTGGCCCGCCTTCCGTAACCGTTATCTCAAATTCCACCGGTTAGCGGGTAAATTATATATGCTTGGGATTTTGCTGATCGGTATTTCAGCCGGAAGATTATCTTTTGTAAGTACCTGTGTACCCTGCCGTATCTCCTTATTCCTTCTTACCGTTTTTGCTGTAACCGCCACCTGGTTTGCCTGGGTAGCCATAAAAAACAGGAATACAAAAGCCCATCGGCAAATGATGGTTAGAAGTTATGTTTGCGTGCTCGCTTTTGTATTGGTTCGTATCGACGATGGCGAATCACTCAACTTCCTATTCGGTTCAATTTCTGATGCCACTTTTCGGCGGGTAGTGAATGAATATTTTTTCTCTTTCGTCCCACTATTGATTACCGAAATAATAATGGTTTGGATACCTTCTGTGTATTATAAAAGAAAATGAATCAATTTTTCCTTTTACATCATTTAAACAATTATCATAGTTTATGAAAAAAACTTTCAAGCATATATTGATAATCGCTTTTGTTAGCTTTCATTATTGTGTAGCAGCACAACAATTAATATACACTAGTCAGGAATCAGAAGCAATTCACGATAGTATCAATCATAGCAGATGGGATGTTGGAGGACGATTATCTCATTACAGTTTCAGATACATGTCGGAATTTTTTCCAACGGGAGTTATTCATAAAGCAACTGCGCCGTATCAGTTTCGTTATAATCCCAAAAAATCTATTGAAAATATTGTCATTAAATCAGAATCAAACTCGTTTTCGTTTGAGCAGTATCTTAGAAAATTACATATAGGTAGTATAATCGTTGTTCATAAAGGCGCTATCGTTTATGAAAAATATTTCTCTATGCTTCCTCAAGACCAGCACTCACTTCAATCTGTAACCAAAGTAATTACTTCAACTTTAGTTACACGGTTAATCAATGAAAAGAAAATAGACAAGAATAAATCCATTGAAAAATATATTGAGGAATTGAACGGGTCAGATTGGCAAGGTATTACGGTGAAAGATATTTTAGATATGCGGTCTGGTATGGATAGTGCTTCAATTGATTTTGAATCAGGACCATTTACAAATCCAAAGCATAAAAATTATCAACTCGAATCCGCACTTGGCATCTTAGCTAAAGCAGACAATACACCCGAGTCTGTTTACAAATTTATTGCAGGTCTGAAAAGAGAAAGAACCCCGGAATTAAAGGCTGAATATAGCAATATCAACACTTTTGTACTGGGGTGGCTAGTTGAAAAAGTGACCGGGAAAAAGTATGTTGATCTGGTCACTGAGATGATATGGAAACCAATGGGGGCTTCATCAGATGCCTATATGTGTCTCTCTAAGAATGGTATCCCATGGCCTCATGGTGGTATGTCAGTAACATTGAGGGATCTGGCACGTTTCGGAATGCTATACACAAAGAGTGAAATCATCGCTAAAAAGGAAAGTATCATAAGTTTTGCACAGATAAAAGAGATTTTTGACGCACCTGCAATTGATAATCCTATAGCTCCATTCAAATGGGCATATCAATGGGATTTGGCAAGTGATGGAATATTGTCAAAAGGCGGATTTGGTGGACAGATTTTAATGATTCACCCTGAAAAAGAAATTGTTATTGCTTATTTCAACTATGTTGACAAAGACTGGGGAGTGAACCTAATATCTGATAAAGCAATTAGTGATGTAATTAAAGCAATAGATACAAAGTAAAATGATTTGAAATGGTATTGCGCCATTGGGATTTAAGGAATGAATAATCACCGTCAGCTCAGAAGCCGACTTTATCTTCAGCTGACAGAATTCTACTGTCTATAAATTACATAACAGATGCACAAATAAAAAAGGGTGGACGATTGTCCACCCTTTGTATAATAGTTAGATAGTATTATAAAGTCTTCAACACATCATTCATACTTCTTACAGCAGCAGCACTCTTATCGAAAAGAGCTTGCTCATCTGCATTCAATCCGAAGTCAACGATTTTTTCCCAACCATTGCGGCCGATAACAACTGGCACACCCAGACAGATATCTTTCTGACCGTATTCGCCATCAAGCGCTACGCAGCAAGTGAATAATTTCTTCTCATCACGAACTATGCTTTCCACTAATGCAGCTCCGGCAGCGCCTGGTGCATACCATGCACTTGTACCGATAAGGGCTGTAAGTGTAGCACCACCTACCATTGTGTCCTTAACTATTTTCTCCTGTTGTTCAGCACTCAGGTATTTAGTAACCGGGGTACTGTTCCAGGTAGCGAAACGGATCAAAGGAATCATGGTTGTATCTCCATGTCCACCAACTACTACTGCATTCAAATCGCTTGGTGAGCAACCGAGATGCTGGCTGAGTTGATATTTGAAACGGGCGCTATCGAGCGTACCACCCATACCGATAATTCTGTTCTTTGGTAAACCGGTTGATTGTAATGCCAGATAAGTCATTGTATCCATCGGGTTACTGATAACTATGATGATGGCATTTGGAGAAAACTTGAGGATGTTTTCAGCAACACCTTTCACGATGCCTGCATTCACACCAATCAATTCTTCACGGGTCATACCTGGTTTGCGGGGTAAGCCTGAAGTGATTACCACTACATCACTGTTAGCGGTTTTGCTATAGTCGTTTGTGCTTCCGGTTATTTTTGTATCGAAACCTAAGAGGGTAGCGGTCTGCATCATATCCTGTGCCTTACCTTCAGCAATACCTTCTTTGATATCCAATAAAACCAGTTCAGTAGCAAGCTCTTTCCGGGCGATATTATCGGCACAGGTAGCTCCAACGGCACCAGCACCTACAACAGTAACTTTCATCAGAAATGTAATTTATGTGTGAGTAAATGAATTCGCGGCAAAGGTAAAAGAAAGTTTGTGTTCAAATGGCTGACATTATTCATGCCCCAAATGTTATTTTTTGCCTTTTAAAGCATCCAGCAATTTGTCAACTTTTACATTCCCTTCGAATGTGGTTACCAAATCGCCTTTTTTATCATAAACTGCAAAATAGGGGAGTGATTTTATAACAAAGAAACCTGGCAACATGAATTGGGTATCTCTTCCCAATTTGATATTGTGCTGCTCTTTCATCTTATACTTACCAATGAATTCCACCAATTCTTCCATTGGCTGATAAGTGGCTAATACTAATTGGTAGCTGGAAAATTCCTTCCAGCGCTTTTCCATATCTTCTATCTGGTGAATACAATGGTCGCAAGAAGGACTGAAATACATGATCATTGTCGCTTGCTTTTTTAAGCCAGCTTTAGTGAATGTAGTGCTGTCGGCTTGTAATAGCTCAAACGGGGGTATGGTTGGAAACCTTTTATAAGGAGGCTCTTGTTTGGCCGGAGCCTGTTGAGCAAATCCTGTTACTGTTATAAGGGCAAATACTAACGAAAAGAGGTAACGCATAGCCAATTGATTGTTGGCTGTAAAGCTATAACCCCGACCCCTTATTAAAAAGCCTTTAACAATTTTTATTGATTTATTTTTTGGAGAATTACGAAAATTCCGTAGGTTTACGAAAATATCGTAGATATGCTGGAGAAATTAACCCAACAGGAAGAGCAGGCCTTGCTGGCGGTTTTTGAAACAGGGGAGGGGAATGTAAAAATGTTCCTTGACCATCTTACGGAGCCGGTGCCTTACACTACACTGGCCTCTACCATCAAGAACCTGGAGAAAAAAGGATACCTCGTGAGCCGAGCTGTCGGAAACCTTAACTGGTACAAACCCACTCTTTCCGAAGCCGATTATAAAAAACAATTTATGAATGGCGTAGTGAAAAACTATTTCGATAACTCTTATAAGGAACTGGTAAGCTTTTTTGTTGAGCAGAAAAAAGTGAGCCCGAAGGAGTTGAAGGAGATTATTGAGATGATAGAAAAAAATTCAAGTCGTTAGTCTGTAGTCAGGAGTCGGAAGTCTGATTCCGACTCCCGACTCCTGACTTCTGACTCCCGACTAATATTAGAGACTTAAAATTTTCTAACAATGTCCTCACTCTACACATACCTCCTCAAACTCTCCCTCTGCCTCTCGGTAGTATACCTGTTTTACCAGTTATTCCTGCGCAGGTTAACATTCTATAACTGGAACAGGTGGTACCTGCTGGGCTATACGGCAATAGCTTTTGTAATTCCTTTCATCCGGATAAATCCGGTATTGGAAAAAAGCCAGCTTCATACCAATGAAATGCTGGAATATATTCCGGTGGTTGGGTATTCAGGTGCAGGGGTTGTACAAGCGGCCAGGGATAGTTCCTGGACATATGAAGAGTGGATATTGTTGGCTATTTCAATTGGAATTGCCATTATGTTAGTCAGGCTATTGGTACAGCATATTTCCCTGAACAGGATGAAAAAACAATCTGAGTTATTGCTCGATGATTCAGTTCGTTTATATCAGGTGAACAAGAACATAATTCCCTTCTCTTTCGGTAATACGATATTTATAAACCAGCACCAGCATACCCAGGAAGAGTTGAAGGAAATCATACGGCATGAGTTCATACATGTTAAGCAACGTCATACCGTTGATATTCTTTGGAGTGAAATTCTCTGTATCCTCAATTGGTATAATCCTTTTGTATGGCTACTCCGGTTTGCCATTCGTCAAAACCTTGAATTCATTGCCGATTACAAGGTGTTGGAAAACGGGTTAGATAAGAAGGAATACCAATACCTGCTGCTGAAAGTGATAGGTGTATCACAGTTCAGTATTGCCACCAAATTCAATTTTACCTCATTAAAAAAACGTATTGCAATGATGAACAAAATGAAAAGTGCCAAAGTGCACTTGCTGAAGTTCTTATTCATAATTCCTTTACTTGCCGTATTGCTGCTATCGTTTCGCGATAAATTTGCTTCAGAAAAAACCAATCGTGATACGTATGTAGCTCCTGTATTACAAGATACATTACCAGTACCTGCTCAGCCACCATTGGGTGTAAAATCACCCGGACTTCCTAAAGGAGTGAAAAGTATAAATATCAATCAGGATATAGCAACGGTTAAGTTAGAGAATGGAACAAAGGAGAAGTATGATCTGAGTGTACCTGCTGAGAAAGCAGCCTACATAAAGAAGTATGGTGAAATTCCAAAACCACCACCGCCGCCTCCTGCACCAGCAGCACCAGCATCTTTACCGGCTCCACCCAATCCACCAACTAAAAACATTGGATTGGAATATCCAGCACCTGCTGCTGCCCCAACCCCACCACCTCCTCCACCTCCGCCAGCAAAAGGCAATGCTTCCCGTCTTCCCACTGATAGAGAATGGGAAGAGGCTGCAACAGGTAAGCAATGGGTAAACAGTAAAGGCTATATATTATCCGTAGCCGATAATAATGGTGAATGCATTGTAATTATAAAAGATAAGAATCGCAAGATTGTAAAGTCAATGCTGTTGGAAGATTGGACTAAGGATGAAAAGGCAAACACTGCAAAGTATGGTGCCATACCTCCTCCACCTCCACCAGCAGCCCCATCTAATGGATTACCTGCCCCAGGTGCCGACCAAGGGATAATAACAGCGCCACCTGCAGGATATGCTTTTGAGCAAGGCCCCAAAAAATATAACCCAGCTAACCCTAATCCAGAAAATATAAGGTTAACGAATCTCACAAGGTTTTCGGGTGGTCCGCAACCACTATTTATCCTCGATGGTATAGAACAGGCAGATGGTACAGTTTTGAATAAGTTGGATCCTGTTGAAATCGAAAGTATCTCAATACTTAAAGATGCCGGTTCTATGGAACTTTATGGTATTAAAGGAAAGAATGGGGTAATACTAATTACTACCAAAGAAAACAAGAAAGGAATTCCCGTA
>JBGAQE010000006.1:0-57757 GCA_044220885.1 Chitinophagaceae bacterium | reverse complement strand
GATATTGCCCCTTCATAATCTTTATATTTCTTGGCGCCATCATCTACTCTTACTTTCACCTTCTGTCCAAGTTTCACCTGAGGCAATTGAACTGCGGTTATATAAGCACGCAGCGTTATAGTACTCAGATCAGCGATCTTATACAAAGCTTTTCCAGCTGCAGTCACTTCCCCTTCCTGAGCATATTTTGTAAGTACAGTACCATTTATAGGGTTCACGATCTTTGACCTTTGCAATTGATCATTCAATTGTTCCACCCGTTTTGACAATGGTTTTGCTTCACTGAGTATGCCTCGGTTTTGCGTTGCTACTGCATTCAGCTGCACTGCAATTTGCTGACGAGTCACTTTCATTTGGTTGCCAAGTACAGTAATTTGATAATTGATATCATCTAATTGCTTTGTTGTACCTGCATCCGCTTTCACCAGAGCTGTTAGTCGATTTTTATCCTGCAACAGATTATCCATTTGTGATTGCTGCACTACAATCTGTTGTTCTAATAAAAGTATCTGCGGTTTAACATCGGCCGTCTTATCACTAAGCGCTGTGATGGAAGCATCTACTTGTTCTTTCTGCAATGATATGTTCATGGCATCCACATTGCCCACCACACTATCTTTTATAAGCATTGCTCCTTCTTCTACTTTAAATGAAAGAAGCTTGCCGGGTATTTCAGATGACACAATTACTTCGTCTGCCTCAAATGTTCCTGTAGCATCAGCTCCGGTATCTTTACCGGCACATGCCAATAATAGTGAGGGGATAAATGCCAGTAATAGAAAATGTCTTGCTTTCATATTTTATTTTTTTCCAGTAAGAAGTTGATAATTTATTTGGGCCTGTAGCAGTTGCACTTTATGCGTTGTCTTTGTTTGCCTGGCCTGGTCAGCAGCATTCACTTCCCGCAAATAATCGCTGGCGGTAATTACGCCATTATCTAATTGGGCTTTTACAGCAGTCACAACCGATTCCCTTAATCCGATAATTTCATTATCTGTCTCTAATAATTCCTGCTGCTTATCGATCTCTGCCTGTTGCTGACGAAGTTGTGTTTGAGTATTTAACAGAAAGGCTTCTTTCTGTAAGTCAATTGTATTGCCTGTAATATTCAATAGTTGCTTATCTCTTTTCTGTGTATACATACCACCGATGGACCAGTTAAGCCGAACACCCCCCACATAAAAGAAACGGAAATTATTATCGAGGAAATTCAATCCCGGCCTGCCATAGCCTCCTTGCACAAATAGACTCGCTTTGGGAAGATTTCGAGAATCAATCAACTTAGCTTGAAGCCCTACTGCTTTTTGCTGAGCTGTTAATTGCCGTAGCTCGGGTCTGTCGATGACTGAATTGGCAATCGCCGGACTATTAGGGGTAATCAATTCAATGGAATCAGGCAATGTTGTTCCAAGAAACAAACTTAATACACCAAGCCATCCTTTTCTGCTGGCCATTAATTCGATTCGTCGTTGTTTTGCTTTAAGAAGTTCAGCTTTTAAAAGATTCAGGTTTGAACGGAAAGCCACTCCATTCTTGACTTGTGCTTCTGTTTTCTGAATTCCGTTATTTATATCCGCTTCCACCAATTCAACCTGCTTTAATTGCTCATCGAGAAATAAGATTCCGAGGAAAACCTGTGTCACCCTTTCTCTCAGCTTATATAATTCCACTTCCACTTTCTCAACTTCAATGGCGGCATTCAGTCCTTGCAATTCTTTTTGGTTCTTTATACCACCCCCATCATAAATCAACTGACTGACTTCTGTCACCAATTTGTATTGATCCTTACTAAGAGGAGCAACCGCAAAACCTGGTACCGGAATTTTCAATTGGGTTACATCCGATTGGTAGGTTGCTTGTCCGCTGACACTTATCTGTGGAACATATGCTTTCCCAAGATTCTCAACAGATAAACCAGCGGTTTGAGCAATAAGTCCCCTTTGTCTGGTGATGGGATAATGTGCCTGAGCACTATCACAGGCAGCTTCAAGAGTCAGGGAAACGGGCGATTGTGCTTCCGATTGAAAAGCAGTAAATACACCCACTAGCAGAAGAATAAACTTGTTAACCATATGGTTAATTTATAGTCAAAAAAAATCAGTTACTTATTGAATCGATTATAAACTTTGGTATTGTCTTTTTTCGTTGCTCCATCACAGCTTTGTATTGCCATTCATCGAGTCCCATTGTTTTTTGCAACATTGGCTTAGCAACGAAAGGGAAAACAACCATTGATATCAAATTAATCAGTAGCTCCATTGGACTGATTCTTTTGATAGCTCCCTTTTTCACTTCTTCTTCAATTTGTGCCAGGAATTTCGCAGGGTTTGGCTTTGCAGTATTAGGCCATATTTTATTCAAGAACATTTCGGGATCCTGATTGATTTCATTGAGTACGAAGAGCGGCAGATAAGGATTCTCCATCACCATACTTATATATTCATCACTAAACCGTTCAATCTTGTCAAACAGTGGAATATCGCTATTAAATATCTCATTGATTTTTGGAAACAACCTGGCACCAGCTTCTACAAAAATCATTTCAAACAGTTTCTCCTTATTCTTAAAGTAATAATGGAGCAAGGCTTTATTGATTCCAGCTTCGTCAGCAATATCCTGCATCCTCGCCCCCGACATACCCTTGCGCACGAATACTTTCTTGGCGGCAGCCAGGATTTTTTCTTCAGTGGAGGTATCTAATTTTTTAACCAATTGGTTTAACTGTTTGGTCAAAAATATTTGATTTTTTTGAATTTCCAAATTTTTTTTGCTTAATGCTTAAGGCTAAAGGCTAATTCAGAGTTGCGGAATTAGGGAAATGGGCTTAAGGCTAAGCACTCACATTTAGCCTAAGTTTAGGGCCTAAAGCCTAAGGCTTGTACTGGAATTGAAATGGAATTTAGTCTTCGAAATAGTAGCTCGTAATAAACTGAACTATTGGTAGCTTACAAAATAAGCCTTAAGCATTAGGCACTAAGCATTTAGCTTAATGCTTAAGGCTTAATGCCTAAGGCTCGTTCTGGAATTGAAACGGAGTTCAGGCTTCGAAAATAACACCCGTAATAAAATGAACTGTAGGTAGACTACAAAATAAGCCCTAGGCCTTAGGCTTTAAGCCTTAGGCAAAAAGCATTAAGCATCAAGCATCAGGCATCCAGCACAAAGAATCACTCCGCCCAACTCATCACATAATCCCTGTTCTCAATATCCAGGGCTTGTTGTGTGAGCATAAGAGGTCGGAAAGTGTCGACCATTACTGCCAGTTCTTTGGTTTCTTTTGCACCGATGCTTTTTTCAACGGCACCGGGGTGTGGACCATGGGGGATGCCGGCGGGGTGAAGGGTGATCATACCACGGGTAACATGCTTGCGACTCATGAAGTCACCATCAACATAATACAACACTTCATCCGAATCTATATTACTATGGTTATAAGGAGCGGGTATTCCTTGAGGATGATAATCATATAATCGGGGTACGAATGAGCAGACAACAAATGAATCCGTTTCAAATGTTTGATGAATTGGCGGTGGCATATGCACTCTACCAGTAATAGGTTCAAAATCGTGGATAGAGAATATATAAGGATAGCAACAACCATCCCACCCAATTACATCGAAAGGATGTGTGCCATAGTGCAAACCATATAACATTCCTTTCTTTTTGCCTTAATTAGGAAATCTCCTTTCTCATCAAATGTCTTAAGATCTTGCGGAGCCCTGATATCCCTTTCACAATAGGGTGAATGCTCCATCAGTTGTCCGTATTTACTTAGATATCTTTTGGGATAACGTAATGGAGAGAATGATTCAACAATAAACAACCGGTTATCGGGGTATTGAAATCAATCTGATAAATGGTGCCTCTTGGTAATACAATATAATCACCATAACTAAATGGAAGGTTACCATATAAAGTGCGTACCGTTCCAGATCCTTCATGCACAAATATCATTTCATCTGCATCGGTATTCTTGTAGAAATAGGTAGTCATACTTTTACGTGGTGCCGCTAATACGATATGACAATCGCTATTCACGAGCACAGGAATCCGGCTTTCCAGATAATCATCAATGGGTGGAATATTAAACCCTTCCAGACAACGGTGCTGCAGCATTTTCTCCTCTGCAATTTTGGGTGACACATCAATCTGAGCTTCTGTCTTTATGATCTGTGTTGGAGGATGGCAATGGTATAGAAGTGAATAATCGTTACTGAATCCTTCGGTAGAAAATAATTGTTCGCTATACAATCCACCATCTGGCTTACGGAATTGCGTATGGCGCTTGTGGGGGATGGAGCCGAGAGTATGGTAGTGAGGCATGGGAGGAATTTGAAAATGAGATAATTTGAAAATTTGAAAATGGGCTTATTAATGAGGAGATGTGGAAATATGAAGATGTGGAAATGAAACAGCCGGCAAGCTTTCCTGATTACTGATTGATTTCTGATCTAGAACATCAACATTTTACACATACACCACTAAAGGTTCTTTATAACAATATTAAAATTATGGCAATATAGGTTTGTTTGATATTTTTACTACTAGATAAAAGATTTATGCAATCGAAAACGGCCTTAGGCTTTAAGCCCTAGCCCTTAGGCTTCAAGCATCCAGCATCTAGCACCCAGCACAATGACAAAAATAGGATTACTTTCAGACACTCATAGCTTCCTTGATGAAGGGGTATTACGGCATTTTGAAGACTGTGATGAGGTGTGGCATGCTGGCGATTTTGGAGATCTGGCATTGGCTGAGAAAATTGCCGCAGTTAAACCATTAAAAGGTGTTTATGGGAATATAGACGGACAGGATATCCGCTCTGTGTACCCTGAGCAATTGGTGTTTTATTGTGAAGAGGTAAAAGTGATGATACGTCATATAGGAGGCTATCCTCCAAAATACAATCCGGAAACAAAAAAAGAACTGGCTATTCACCGTCCTCAACTATTCATCAGCGGTCATTCACATATACTAAAAGTGATGTATGATCCGGCTATAGAATGCCTGCATATGAACCCAGGCGCTGCTGGTATTCAGGGATGGCATAAGGTAAAGACACTGCTCAGGTTTGTGATTGATGGAAAAGATATCAGAGATGCCGCTGTAATAGAATTAGGAAATAAGCGACAAACAGTCTAGAACTCCTGTCCCATTTTCGTAACTTCAAAAAAACATCCCATGGCACCTCTTCATCGTCGCGACTGGCTGAAACAAAGCGCCCTTGCTGCTTTTAGTCTGGGTATATCATTAAAATCAATTGCTGGTGAAGATTATCTGCCGAGAAATATAGAAGGACCGGCGGGGTTATTGAATCTGGGCGCGAATGAAAATCCTTATGGAATTTCTCCTATGGCTCGTAAAGCCATCATAGATATCATTGATCAATCGAATCGATATTCTTTCAATGTAGCCTCTTTACAACCTTTCCGAAAACAGATTGCTGATTATTATAAAGTAAATGAAGACCAGGTGTTGGTTACAGCGGGATCTGGTGAAGGCTTAAAGTTATTAGCCCGCCACTTCAGCTTTGGCAATCTGGTTACGGCAACACCTACCTTCGGTATTCTTCCCAGCACAGCAAAAAAAATAGGCACTGAAGTAATAGAGATTCCATTAAACGAAGGGAAAGTTCATCAGTTGGACCTGATGCTTAAATCAGTTACTGACAAAACAGCCCTTGTCTATGTATGTAATCCAGCTAATCCAACAGCCACCATCGTTTCCCCATCTTCATTGAAAAACTTTTGTATTGAAGCTTCTAAAAAAGCAGTGGTGCTGATTGATGAAGCTTATATCGATTTCCTGAATCCACCCGACAATGAATCGATGATTGGACTGATCGATAAACACCCGAATGTATTGGTGACAAGAACCTTCTCAAAGATACATGGCATGGCAGGATTAAGGGTAGGCTTCCTTATCGGTGATGCCAAACTGTTAGACAAACTGGATAAACAATACTTCCAGAATACACAGTTTGCTATCAGCAATCTTTCTGTAGCAGCGGCAATGGCCAGTTTAAAAGATGAGGAGCACCGAAAAAACAGCAGGGAAAAGAATGCTGCCGCAAGAGATTATACTTTCAGGGAACTAACCCAGTTGAAATACAAAGTAATTCCATCACATACCAACTTCATGTTCTTCCACCTCCCCGGTTACAAAGGAGATTTTTCTGATGATATGTACAAGAAGAATATCCTTCTTCGCTCAGATACCTATCCTGATGGACATTGGGCAAGGGTGAGTATTGGGTTGAAGGGGGAGATGGAGAGGTTTGTTGGGGAAATGAGAGCAATTTGAGAGAAATTTGAGAGAAATTTGAAAATTAGGGAATTTGAAAATTTGAAAATTAACAGCCAAATACAATAACCGCAGAGACGCAGAGACGTCGAAAAAGATTTTCAAATTTTCAAATTCCCTAATTTTCAAATTACTAAGCCATTCCCGGAAACCACGGCCTTCCAATCCCTTCTCTAAAAGGCCACGGAACTGAAGCCAAAATGATGATAAGGGCTATAAGATATAACCAGGAAGCGGCACTATAATTCGATCTTTTTGATTTACCACGGGCGATAGTAATCAGGATAATTCCGATTATCATTCCAGTCATGTGCTCAACTGCCCAGAAACGCAACACAGAATCTTTCATCACGTTACCAAAACCTGAAGCCTGGATCAACTTCAATCCTTTGTCACCAGCGAACCATTGATACAATCCCAATAATAGTGTTGAATGAGCAACAATCAATAGCCAAAGACTGGTTTTTTGCAATCCACTATTCTTCCTGAAAGCCTGAAATAAAGAAACAATCAATAAGAACAGGATAACCCATCTTAAGAAATTATGTAGATGTAAAAGGCCGTTATACATAGCAGTGTTGTTTTAGGATGATAAATTAGAACCTGCACAATATACTACAGGCGCTTGACTTCCATTTTCAAATTTTCAAATCATCAAATCATCAAATTTTCTTCATGCTTACTCTACCCAATCCGCCAAAAACACATTCGTATCCCTTGTTCCCCCATTATTACGGTTACTGCAGAAAAGGAATTTCTTTCCATCATAACTGAACATAGGGAATGCGTCGAAACCATTGTCGCGGCTGATCTTAGTGAGATTTGTTCCATCTTCATTGATGGTATAGAGGTTAAAAGGGAAGCCTCTTTTATATTCGTGATTAGAAGCGAAAATGATTCTTTTATTATCGGGCATATAGGCAGGTGCCCAGTTAGCTTGTCCGTAGCTGGTAACCTGATGTGCATTACTACCATCCACATTAGCTACCCATACTTCCATATTCGTAGGAGCAACCAGATCCTGATCCAATAACTCTTTGTATTCTTTTATTTCTTCAGTAGTCTTTGGGCTAGAAGCTCTCCAAATCAGCTTTTTGCCATTTGGACTGAACCATGCACCACCATCATAACCAAGGTGGTTAGTGATTCTCTTTTCCTTACCGGTTTTGAGATCCATGATATAGAGTTCTATATCTCCATCTTTAGTACTGGTATAAATCATTTTCTTACCATCAGAGAGAGATGGTAGCTTCCGCATCATATTTTGGAGATTTTGTAAGCTGCTTTACAATTTTTTCCGTTTAGGTCGGCCATGAAAATATCATAGCTGGCATATAATGGCCAGATATACTTATTACCATATTTCTTACGGTCTGGTACTGGAGGGCATTCAGGTCCACCCAGATGAGTAGAAGCATAAACGATATGCTTATTGTCTTTTGTAAAGAATCCACAGGTTGTCCTACCCTTTCCAGAACTCACCAATTTATACTCGAACTTCTCTCCATATGCTGGTACTTTACCTACGAACATCTGGTCGCACATGATACCTTCTTTGGGGTTAGTGCGTTGGAAAATGATGTATTTGCCATCAAAACTAAAATAGGCTTCAGCATTATCGCCACCAGTAGTCAATTGCTGGATATTCTTAAAATGCTTCTCATCTGGATACTGGAGTGTATCACCTGGGGCTACTATAGCATTTGATACGGAAACTGAACCTTTACGGAAAGCCATAGCTCCCAAAATCATTGCTGGAAGAATTAACAAAACCAATATCCTTTTTTTCATACTGTGCCGTTTTTAGTTAGAAAGCTCAAATTGATGCCGTGCAAAGATATTTTTTACCGGCAATGTTATTTGTAAAAATTTTGTCATAACCACCTGTTTAAAATCGGTTAGTTTTGCACCATGAAAAAGAAGCCATTTTTTGCCAGCTTCCTGTTTATAGTAGTAAGCGCTTTTTTGTTCAGCCAATGTACCGGGGGTGATACGCCTTCCACTTCGGCCATTTTATCCAAACCACCTTATAAATCCCTAACTGACAGTATCAGGGACTTCCCAGATAAAGTGGAACTTTATCTTTCCCGGGGACTTCTATTATCACAGAACAACCAGCATCAGTTGGCAAACCCCGACTACCTTAAAGCCTGGCAATTACAGCCAAGTGAAGGGGTGGCCCTTGAATATGCCTCCAATTTGCTTCTGATCAATAAAGCTGATGATGCCATCCTGTTTCTGAAGGACTGTCAGGTTAAATTCCCTGCCACACTAGAATTCAGCCGAAGGCTTAGTGAAGTATACGCCGGAATGGGCCGCCGCAAGGAGGCTTTGGCTGAATATGAGAAAATGATAGCTCAGGACTCCCTTGATTTTATGGCCTGGTATGAAAAAGGTCTTTTGCTTCAGCGATTGGAAGATACGGTTGCCGCCATTAGTGCCCTGGAAAGATCCTATCGCATTCAGCCGCTAAATTATTCAGGTCTGGCTCTGGCCAACCTTTATTCTTACCAAAAAAACCCGAAACTGCTGGCTATATGTGATGATATCCTGAGCAGGGATAGTACCGGCGAAGTAATTGATGCCATCTTCCTTAAAGGGGTTTATTATGCAGATACGAAACAATACAATAAGGCCATGCCGCTGTTGGATCTTTGCATAAAAATCGACTGGAAATTCCTGGATGCCCATCTTGAAAAAGGGCAGATATGGTTCGACCAGAAAGAATATAATAAAGCGTTGGAAGCTTACAGAATGGCCGCCACGGTTACCAATACGAATCCGGATGCTTATTTCTGGATGGGAAGATGTTATGAAGCCTTGAAGGACAAAGAACAGGCCCGGGAAAACTATGAAAGGGCCCTTTCGCTGGATAAGACATTTTACCAGGCTGAAGACGGACTGGAAAGGCTTGGTGAAAAATAAGCTTCTGGTGGAATTTGCCAATACCTGCTTCTGCCATTACATTTGCAGCAATTAACAGGTCAACGACCAAATATTTATACCATGCCGATCATAGCACCGTCTCTCCTTTCTGCCAACTACCTGAACCTTGAAGCCGATTGTAAGATGCTGAACGAAAGTGTAGCAGACTACTATCATTTGGATGTAATGGACGGTCGTTTTGTTCCTAATATCAGTTTCGGCCCAATGATTATTGAGTTCTTCCGTAAAGCCACCACAAAAGTTTGTGATGTGCACTTGATGATCGAAGAGCCGGAAAAATATGCAGAAGCATTCAAGAAGGCAGGAGCTGATATACTCACTGTACATTACGAAGCTTGTCATCATTTACATAGGAATATTCAGCAGATAAAATCTCTCGGCATGAAGGCTGGTGTGGCATTAAATCCACACACCCCTGTTGAATTATTAAAAGATATATTAGCAGACATCGATATGGTTTGTTTGATGAGTGTGAATCCCGGCTTCGGCGGACAATCCTTCATCCCCAATACGCTTAACAAAATAAGAGACTTGCGATCCATGATCGATGAAAAGAACCTCCCGGTTAAGATCGAGATTGATGGAGGGGTTACATTAGACAATGCACAAAGCATACTGGATGCCGGAGCTCATATATTAGTAGCTGGTAATACGGTGTTCAAATCTGAAAATCCGACACAAACCATCTCCTTGCTGAAGCAGCTAAAATCAAGATAATAGCGTCTATCTCTTGATGAAACATAAATCGCTATTTCTAATCCCCGTTTTAGCGCTTTCATTTTTTTGCAGTTGCAAGAAATGTCCTTGCGGCCCAGCCGAAGGTTTACTTCCGGCATTTATCGGTTATACAGAAGCTCAGACAGATACGCTTATACTTAGACGGTATGCCAATACCGGCAATTTCAATCAGTTGATGGATACCCTGCTAATAAATCAACCATTGCTTGGTTTTACCAGGAATAATGATACGTTGTCGCCCTCTTATAATTCCATTTCCATCCCAATGGTTGAAGGGAATGATTACGAGATTGCAGTACCTGCTATAAACAAGACATATCGTATAACCGGGATTGTTGAGGTTAAAAACAGTATGGCCTGTGGCGGGATATTTAGTATGGATAAGAGGTATTGTGTGAACCCTGTAGATGTTTATTATATCAATGGCGAAAAGACAAAACCTATCCCCTATGGAAGGTTTGTTTATCTAAGATGAACAATCTCTTTAAACACCTTTATTCAGCTTCGTTATTGCTTAAAGTATACCTTCTCAAAATCTCATAGAATTTTAATTTTAAAATTTTGCATTGGTTGTATAAGGTCTCCAACCTTATAAGGTTGGAGACCTTATACAACCTTTTACCATCAAAAAACCGGCATTTACAACCGAAATTACTGTATTGAGTTCGACTTCTGGTTCAAACTAATTGTGAAGAACTTGAGTTGTATAATGAGGTTGTGTTTTACACAAGATGACATCTCGAAGAGGCAGAGACAATTGCAGTGCATTGAAATTTAATGAATCATAAAATTCATTACTGTTAATAACGCACTTTTACCTGTAAAAACATTGTAAAAAAGCTTTTATTATTCCTCAATTTTCAATTGAATAGTTCAAATTATTGCTAGGTTGTATAAGGTCTCCAACCTTATAAGGTTGGAGACCTTATACAACTTATACAACCTTCATACAACCACTTTACAACTCATCTACAACCAAATTACAACCCTCGCACAACCTTCATACAACCCTTTAAAACCCGAAAAAGCATACTCATCCTTCTTCCTAAAAATTGAAAAATGCAATGAATTTATTTCAACAATCCCGCCATCTGCTCAAGTACTGGCTCAGTTCGATACACCCAATTTGGAGCTCCTTTCGGCCAGTCGAAATCAACATCCTTCATCAGTTTATTTAATACTTCCCATCCCTGTAAAGATTGTTCTTCATTATAAAAACATCCAATCCAGGCATTACTTACCAAATCACGGGCAGGAAGCCCCATACCTCCATCATACCAGTCAAATGCATCCGGTAACCCTTCAAATGAAATTGATGTTCGCCTTCGTTTTATATTATCTCGGAAATACAAAGCATAAAACCTTACACAGTCCCTCACCCTTTTCTTATCTGTAGTGAATCCTCTTTCTTGGATGGTTTTATCACCCATTTGATATTGTCTGGATAGAAAGGACCATTGCGGGGATTCTTATGTGCAATGCCCTCTGCACCAAACTGAAATTCCATTGTCTGTCCATTGGCATTTTCAGCACTCAATACCATCGATGTTGCTGTGATACTTACAATTTTGAATTCCGCTTTAATCCCATCATCTAAAACCATTTTTAATCTTTTAGAAGAACTGTTTTCCATCACCAACCACCAACGTCCAAATACGGGCTTGCTGCCAGGATTCACCACAATAACAGAATCTTTAAAAAGTGCCATTCCTTCTACCCCCATGGAAGACCATTCCGAAGGATTTTCGGTACCAGGTTTAATTACTCGCCATGTTTGCTGTATCAGGTCTATAGGATTGTTCCTCTTGTGTTTCCTTTTAATTTGAAAACCTATCCTTAGCATTATTTCCCTTGGCTCACTTCACTAAGCTTGAAATACATACGTTTTCTACCAGCCTCCTTTCTTCTTTTGTTATTCATAATACAGGATAAGAAGAGCAATAGGAGTAACATATATGCTTTTGATGTGGTTTTCATTAGCTTTACTTTACATTCTCAACGTTTTATAAAATAAATATCCTGATTTTCTGTTTTAAGAGTACTCATATTTTCAATTAATTTCGACCGTCGTTTAAAATCATTTCAGGTGAAGTTTCGGCTACTATTGCTCCTTTTGATCCCCTTTTGTCTTTCCTGACCGTATACGGCCAGAAAAAGCAGGCAGTAGTGGTGGGTAGGATTGTAGACGAAAACGAAAATCCTCTGAAAAAAGCCTCTATCGCCCTTTTAGGGAAAACGACCGGAGTGAACAGCTCCGATTCAGGCACTTTCAGGATTGTGGTACCTGCCAATAAAGCCTTTGCCCTTATCATCTCCCATCTTGGCTATAAGACCGAACAGCGGAATTTCATTTTGAATGAAAACGAAGTGGAACAGATTACCGTTAGAATGGAGCCTGGTTCCAAAGAGCTGGAAACTGTTGTGGTGACCGACCAAAGAACAAGAAGGGAAGCCGGATTAGTGGTTGTGAATCCAAAAAACGCCATCAATATCCCGACTCCAGGAGGTGGCATTGAAAGCCTGATTAAAGTAATTGTTGGCTCCAATAATGAGCTGACATCACAGTATACTGTTAGGGGTGGCAACTACGACGAGAACCTGATTTACGTTAACGACTTTGAAGTTTTCCGTCCATATCTTGTTAGAAGCGGTCAGCAGGAAGGATTAAGTTTCATCAATCCTGAAATGGCGCGCAATGTTAATTTCTACAATGGCGGCTTCCAGGCGAAATACGGCGATAAGATGTCGAGCGTATTGGATATCCAATACAAGAAACCCCGTCACTTTGGTGGCTCGGCTTATATAAGTCTGCTGGAACAAGGTTTGCATTTCGAAGGTACCAGTCATGATAACAAATTCAGTTTCCTTATTGGTGTTAGAAACAAAAGCAACCGTAATCTGCTTAGTAGTCAGGAAACAAAAGGAAATTATGTCCCTTCATCATCCGATTTACAGGCATTACTTACCTACCAGATCAATTCCCGCAATAGCCTGGAATTATTAGGAAACATTTCTAAAACAAAAATTTAGTCTCTTACCGGAGTTCAGCCAACTTACTTCGTCTGTATTCTCTCCTTATTTCAGCGCCAATCTGGGACTTGATATCTTTTTTGAAGGAAGAGAAGAAGACAGATACAGTACCAATATGGCCGGGTTGGCCTGGATTCAGCAACCCAGGAAAACCTGAAACTGAAATGGATGCTGAGCCGGTTTGAAGATGATGAGAAAGAATCAATCGATATAACCGGGGCTTATCTTTTTGGTGACAGGGAATTCGATAAAAGCAAACCAGACTTCGGAATCATCAACAATCCTTTAGGCGCTGGACTTTACCAAACCTTTGCAAGAAACAAGTTGAATATTGAAATATGGAACGCTTCGCATAAGGGTACCCTTGATAATGGGAAACATTACTGGCAATGGGGTGTTAGTACGGAACAGCAACAGATTCGTGATCAGTTAAACGAATGGGAATATCAGGACTCCGCTGGTTATAACCTGCCTTATCAGCCCGATGCCCTTAACATTAGTAAAGTAGTGAAGTCGAAAGCGAATATTGATGTAACAAGAATCAGTGGGTATTTGCAGGATAATATACTTTTCAGGGATTCATCTGATATTACAGTTCAAGCTGGAATCCGATTCAATTATAATACTCTAAACAAAGAATTCTTTGCAACACCAAGATTAGGTATTGCCTGGAAGCCTTCCAACTGGAAACGTGATATCATATTCCGTGGGGCTATGGGTTTATACTACCAACCTCCTTTACAGAGAATTAAGAAGATATGATGGCACTATTAACGAAGCATTGAAAGCACAGAAAAGCTGGCAGATAACAGCTGGAATGGATTATAATTTCAAGACAGGAACAAGAGCTTTCCGATTTACAACGGAAGCTTATTATAAGAAGATGTGGGATGTGGTACCTTATGATATAGACAATGTTCGTATCCGTTATTTCGGTGAGAACAGAGCAAAAGCATATGCAGCTGGTATAGAAGGACGATTATTTGGCGAGTTAGTAAAAGATGCAGAGAGAGTTGATAAGTGGGCTTTATGAAAACCAGAGAGGATCTGGAAAACGACACTTACTATAAGTACAAATTGGATTCATTGAATAATCCAACAGATAGTACACTTACAGAAGCAGGCTGGCTTCGCCGACCCTCAGATCGCTTTTTCACATTCGGAATGTTCTTGCAGGATTATCTATCCACCAATAAGAATTTCAAAGTATTCCTTAACCTGATTTATGGCAGTAACCTCCCCTACAATATTCCAGGAAGTGTGAAATATAGAAACGCGCTTATCATTCCACCGTATATCAGGATTGATCTTGGATTCAGTGTGCTATTATTAGATACTGAAAAGACAAACAGAAGAAGCCATAGTCCTTTCAGGAATTTTGATAATATCTGGGCATCTTTTGAAGTATTCAATCTTATTGATCGTGATAACACCATTTCCTACTTATTGATAAAGGATTTTACCAACACGGTTTTCGCTATGCCGAATCGCCTTACTCCCCGCCTTATCAACCTGAAACTGGTGGCCAGGTTTTTAATAGTTTCTGACTATACCCTCTTCAAAAAGCCGTCATAAAATTCCCATGACTTTCCAAAAATGGGATAAAACTTTTTTACTTAACTTTTCAAGCTACTGAAAATCAAAGAAATACATTCTGGCATTTGATTCGTTTCATTATGCCAAAGCGAAAAAAATGAAAACTAAATTCTACCCTTTCTTATTGATCCTTGTTCTAAGTCTTGCCAATATTGCAACTGTTACCGCACAAACTTGTATAGGCGAGGTAATCAAGTTTAATGAAAATTTTGGTACTGGCACAACGAATGCTGCATTACCAACAGGACGTACCACTTATTTATACAATAGCACCAGCACTAGCAGATGGTGATTATAAACTTTCGAATAGTTCAAAAGGAAGGCCTGAATGGCATGGTTCAGCTGATCATACTGGAAATACTAACGGCCGCATGATGGTTATTAATGCCAGTTATACAGTTGGTGAATTCTTTCGTGATACAGTAATAGGACTTACGCCAAATGCTTCCTTTTCTGTTTTCCTTTACGTGATGAATACAAATACACTTGGTACTTGCGGAAGTGGTGCTATTCTTCCTAAGCTACAGTTTATTGTAGAATCATATAATAATAACGGTAGTTTTACTCAACTCACATCCTTTACAAGTAACAGTATTCCTCAATCTCAGAATCCAACATGGGTAAAAGTGGGTGGCTATTTTAATCTGCCAGCTGGTGTAACGGCTGTAAGATATAAGATTCTGAATAATTCCCAAGGTGGCTGTGGAAATGACCTTGCTATTGACGACATCACATTTGCCCAATGCGCTTCTTTAGCATTGCCAGTAACAGGCATGAGATTGAAAGCTCAATTACATAATGGAACTGCCCTTCTTTCCTGGTCAACTGTTCAGGAATTCAATAGCGAAAAATTCATCCTTGAAAGAAGTAATGACGGCAAGAACTGGGTAGCTATAAATTCACAAACAGCTGCTGGCAATAGCAATACTACAAAAAGTTACCAATTCATCGATAATAATCCTTTAAAAGATGCATCTTTTTATCGCATTCTTCAGATAGATATTGATGGGAAATTCACCTATTCAAATATTGAAATCATAAAAGCTGGCAATGTAAAAGGAAGTTATGCAATAAGCCCAAATCCTTTTCAAAATCAGTTTTCTATTCAACTTAGTAGTGATAAAGAGCAAACAGCAGTAGTTAAGTTGGTCGATATGAATGGGAAAACAGTGAAATACACTAACTGGACACTAAACAAAGGATTAAATAATACACAAATACAAAGTTTACAATCATTAAACAATGGTATTTATATGGTTGAAGTTACAGGCACTGATGGGTCAATTCTTGCAAGAACTAAAATGATTAAGCTGTAACAAACGCTGGCAAAGTAACAATTTCAAATAAATAAAATGGACACAAAAAACAATACTACTTTTTCAGAAACACCGAAGGTTATAGCGAAAATATGGGAGGCAGTAGACATGATTAATTCAGAAAAAAAATCTACTCAGGTAGTTACAACAGAAGCATTAAGGATCAATATACGCCCGGAACTCTTTCAATCTACAATTACAATTGAACTTGGATTAGCACAAAATGAACATGTAATTGTAAGAATGACTGACAAAAAAGGAAATATACTAAGGTTGTTTGGATGGCATTTGATTGCCGGAACCAATGTTACGAGCATTTCCTGGAACCAATGTTAGTATCTGGTGAATATATAATAGAAATATACTTTAGCATCTGATGTTACAGGCATATAATTATAATCTTTTAAACAAAGAGTCTTTGCAACAAAAATATTGCCTGAAACCTTCTATAACAAAATTATCTATTAACGAAGCATGAAATAAAATAGATCATTCTCAAGGTGTAGAAATTGGAATCCCATGGATTCCATTTCGTTATTATGACCACTATACAATGAAACATAATTCTTCATGGCTTATCTTTGACTTATGATAACACTTACAGAAGCTGGTGTCAATATAAACAAGATCAGAGCAATTCGGTATGTTCTTGCAGGATTACAATTTCAGTATTCAACCTGATTTCAGAAACAGCCGAGGTGGCAACAATCCCGATGTAGTGAAAGTGGCCATTGATGTTCAGGAATTCGGAAGTGATGGAGTTACAGTACATCCACGACCTGATGAAAGACATATTCGGTATCAAGATGTTCGTTTTATCAAGAAAATTATCTTTAACTATTGGCGATATTATCAAGAAAATTAAACCGTAACATCGAAGAAAATTCAACATTGAAGGTAACTGCAGGGAACAAAACGTTCATAGACCTGGTGCTCGAAAAATGAAAATTGTCCGATCAGGTAACATTGGTGCCTGATACAGAAGGACAGCTAACTTCCGATCATGGTTGGGATACCATCCAGCATAAATATTTTTCTCTCTCAAGGTTTAGATAGTCTGACTGAATATCTAACAGAAATGATCACACTTATTTAAAAAATGCAATATTAATAAGGCATAAACGCACATCCATATTCTGCGACCCAATTGTTGAAATGATAGAAGGTGCAAAAAAAACAGGCACTGATAGAATAGAATTGTATACAGAAGGTTATGCAAAAGCCTATGCACAGGACAGAATAAAGTATACAGAAGGTTATGCAAAAGCATATGCACAAGGGAATAAAGAATCTGCCATTGCTCCTTATATAAAAGCAGCTCAAAAAGCAAAAGAAATAGGTCTTGGAATTAATGCAGGACATGATCTTGACTTACAAAACCTTGGATTCTTTAGTAAAAATATTCCCTGGTTAGATGAAGTAAGTATTGGTCACGCACTTATCTGCGATGCTATTTATCTGGGACTGGAAAACACCATTCAGCTCTACAAAAGGCAATTATTGTAACCCATTCATCCTTCCATTTCAGCACTAATCCATTTTAAGTGCTTTTATTGGCAACAATACGATAGCTTAACTGTCTAAAACTGCTGTTATGAAATCAGTATTCTTTTGCCTTCTATCCACAATTTGCTATTATAATGCTTCCGCTCAGATTCCATTAAAAGTATTACCCAGTGGAGGAAATAAAAAAGCGATTGTTGGAGAACAGATTGGACTAACTACGGTTGTTATTAAATACGACAGACCAGGGGTAAAGGGTCGGGAAGGAAAAATCTATGGGGACAGTTGGTGCCTGTAGGATATGTTGACCAGGGTTTCGGTACAGCCCGTAAAGCTCCATGGCGTGCAGGATCAAACGAAAACACAACCATTGAATTCAATACAGCAGTAACTATTGAAGGACAACCTGTGCCTGCAGGGAAATATGGATTATTCATTGCTTTCGATCCCAATGAAAGCACTTTGATATTCTCAAAAAACTCCAGTTCATGGGGCTCTTATTATTATGATGAAAGGGAAGATGCATTAAGAGTAAAAGTAAAACCAACAGCCATTGACAAATCTGTAGAATGGCTCAATTATAATTTCTCCAACCAAACAGAAAACAGTGCTACTGTTACTTTAAGTTGGGAAAAACTAGCTATCCCGTTCCGCATACAAGTTGATTATGTAAACGATCAGTTGGAATCATTCAGAAAAGAGTTGCGAACTGAAAAGGGCTTTATTTGGGAAAGTTGGCAACAAGCGGCAGCCTGGTGCTTAGACAGGAATGTAAATCTTGAACAGGCATTGCAATGGGCAGATAGTGCATCAAGCGGCACTTTTGGAGGCAATAAGGAATTCCAGAATTTCGTAACAAAGGCACAGATACAAGAAAAACTAGGAAAAACGGATGATGCAGCACAGACAATGAAAAAAGGAATGCAAGTGGCTACTATCCAGGAGCTGAACCAATATGGAAGAAGATTGCTTTCTCAGAAAAAGAATAAGGAAGCTATGGATGTCTTCAAATTCAATTTAGAGAAGAACCCAAATAAATTCGCACCACTGGTTGGAATGGCCAGAGGTTATTCTGCAGATGGCGATTACAAGACAGCACTGAAGTACGCAAAAATGGCTGAACCATTAGCTCCGGATGATGCCAACAAGAAAAATATAACTGCAATAATTGAAAAATTAAAAGCAGGGAAAGATATCAATCAATAAACATATCAATTACAGCCTAACAGTTCGCAAAGCTTCATCTGCAATTCTGCACCACGAAGATTCTTTCCTACAATTTTTCCATCGGGACCGATGAGATAATTCTGTGGGATACTTTGTACATGATATTTCTGTGCCACTTCATTAGACCAGAATTTCAAGTCGCTGACATGTGTCCATGTAAGACCATCATCTTTAATGGCTTTGATCCAATCTTCGCGGCTGCGATCTAGTGATATCCCTAATACTGTGAAGTTCTTATTCTTAAATTTATTAAACGCCTCCACTACATTTGGATTCTCCATACGACAAGGGCGGCACCAACTTGCCCAAAAATCAATCAACACATATTTACCTTTGAAGCTTGTTAGAAATACAGGTTTACCTGTTGTATCATTCTGCGCAAAAGGAATAGCGTCAGAACCAATAGCTCCGAATTTTGCTTCGTCAATTTGAGTTTTCAGAATTTTGCCAAAAAAACCGGTTTTTTGAGAAACATCCAATGTATTAAATCTGCGCTCCAATACAACTACATCCTGTTCTAATTCACTTGTCACCAAAACTGTAAAGGGTCCAATTGGAGAAGCCTTCTTTGCAATAACAAACGAATCTACAGAACGCTTCACCTTCTCTAAATGAGCCGTATAAGCTACCATCAATGAATCATCCCTCTTCAATTCAGTTTGCCCACCTATTGCCTGATTCATTTCAGACAGTTTCTGGAACAGGGGATTAAACAGGTCTTGAAACTCTTTGAATTCATTGTGCAGGGGTGACCCTTTTACAACTGCAGCCTGTAAACTAGTTGCATCACCGGTAACGGTTACAATATCGTTACCCATAAATAACATCATCTTCTTTTGAGAGCCATGGAAATTCAAATTGTACATGTTGGGCTCTTTGATAGTCCCTTTTAATACAAAAACACCTTTTTTAACCAGGGTTCTCGCCAAGGTATCATCTGGATTATTCACATCAGTAAATGTCACCACTTCATTTTCAGTCAATCCTTTTATAGATCCAGTTACAGAAAATCCTTGCACAGGCCTTGTTTGAGCCATAGTGAACAGAGGCAAAAAGAGAAAAATGTACAATAATTTCATCAAGATTATTTTGAGTGACGGGATTGTAAAACGTTCACAACCTGTTGCAAATTATATCCTTTTGCGTTAAGCAAAACCAAAAAATGGAAAAGCAGGTCGGCTGATTCATTCAGGAAGAGCTCCTCATTATTATCTTTTGCCTCAATAACCAGCTCAACAGCTTCTTCCCCAACTTTTTGTGCTACTTTATTGATGCCACTAGCCAGCAATTGGCGAACATATGATTTCCCGTCAGTGCTTTTCTTCCTGAGCTCTATAATGTCTTCGAGGTAATATAAAAAGTCCTCCTTATGATTCCTCTCGCTCCAACAGGTATCTGCACCAGTATGGCATGTTGGTCCAATTGGATGGGCCTTTATCAGAAGCGTATCTTTATCACAATCCAGCAATACCTGCTTTACCATCAGAAAATTACCACTTTCTTCACCTTTTGTCCAAAGTCGTTGTTTGGTTCTACTATAAAATGTGACTTTCCCAAGTGTTTCTGTTTTATGAAGCGCCTCTTCATTCATGAATCCAAGCATCAATACTTTCTGGGTTGTGAAATCCTGAATTATTGCCGGAACTAATCCATCTGCATATTTTGAAAAATCAACTTTCATATAAATTTCATTTAAATCAATCTTGGTTTGAACCTGCCAGATTTTCTCTCTCGCTATCAGATCTGGTTTCGGTTGTCTTTTCGTTTTTCTTCCGAACTGCTCTAAGTGTTCTTTCTAAAGTCTCTTGTTGATGTTCAAGTCTTGTAAATCTTCTTTCATCACGCTTGTTCTCAAAGTGATTCTTCAAGTAAAGAAAAATCGCAATCGCTACTAATGCTACAGGAATTACCATAGAATTGCTTTTGAAAACATGGTCTTACAAATATCGCTTTAAATCAGAAAAGAACCATAACTGGCTATATCCTTACTACAATTCCTTTATCAGACAGATATTTCTTCAAATCCGGAATCGGTATTTCTTTAAAATGGAATATACTGGCAGCAAGGGCCGCATCAGCATGTCCATTGCTGAACACATCAACAAAATGCTCCATTGTTCCTCCCCCACCCGATGCAATCACAGGCACTGGAAGTGTATCTGATAATGTTCTTGTAATATCTAATGCAAAACCAGATTTGGTTCCGTCATGATTCATAGAAGTAAGCAATATTTCACCAGCACCTAAATCCACTGCCTGGCTGGCCCAATCGGTACATTTCATTTCAGTCATGGTGCGGCCTCCATTCAGATAGACATACCATTCACCATCAGCTTCTTTTTTTGTATCAATAGCGAGAACTACACATTGACTGCCGAACTCTTTTTCCAGTTCTCGAAGTAGAGCAGGACGTTTAAATGCTGAAGTGTTTACAGAAATCTTATCAGCCCCGTTTTGAAGGAGCACCTGAACATCTTCCACACTGCTTATCCCACCTCCAACAGTAAACGGTATATTGATATGATGTGCGATCTTATTTACGAGTTCACTTAAGGTCTTTCTTTTCTCTACAGTAGCAGTTATATCGAGAAACACCAATTCATCCGCCCCCTGTTGAGCATACAAAGCACCCAATTCCACCGGATCACCGGCATCACGCAAATCGACAAAATTGGTACCCTTTACAGTACGTCCATCCTTTATATCCAAACAAGGGATGATTCTTTTTGTAAGCCGGCCTGCATTCTTATTTCCTTGCAACATACTCATGATATAAACACTTTCAATTCGTGTAATTGTATCCTGTTTTCATAGATCGCTTTTCCAACAATCGCTCCTTTACATCCGATGGCATTCAATTCATCGAGATCTTTCATTGAACTAACGCCTCCGCTGGCAATAAAGAAAAGCTCAGGAAATTTCTCGACAATTGATTTATAAAGAGGAATGGAAGGACCTTCCAACTTACCGTCTTTGCTTACATCGGTACAGAATAATTGGCTTATACCATGTGAGCGATATTTCTCAATAAAATCATATATCCATATATCTGTGGTTTCAAGCCATCCTCCAACTGCTATCTTTTCTCCTTTTACGTCGGCACCCAAAAGGAATTTCTCAGCACCGAATGTAAGCAACCACTTTACAAATTCTTCTTCATTCTTTACGGCAATACTTCCTACTGTTGCGAACCGCGCTCCTGAATTAAAAACCACTTTCACATCTTCCTCCTTCTTTATACCTCCGCCAAAGTCAATAATCATTCCGGTCTTACTAGCTATGGTCTCTAATACTTTCCAGTTCTTAACAGCCCCTGCCTTTGCACCATCGAGGTCTACAAGATGTAACCTTCGTAATCCGGCACCTTCAAACTGTTTAGCCACTTCGAGTGGATGTTCATTATAGATAGTCTTCTGGCTATAATCACCTTCTGTGAGCCTTACGCATTTCCCTTCAATGATATCTATCGCTGGTATAATTTCCATATCAGATCGCTAAGAAGTTTTTAATGATTTGTTCGCCAACTGCTGCACTCTTTTCTGGATGAAATTGAACACCATAGAAATTATCACGATGCAATGCAGAACTATAAGGCTGGATATAATCTGTAGTGGCAATGGTATGCTCACCCAATGCAGCATGATAGCCATGCACAAAGTAACAGAATGAATTTTCAGGAAGTCCTTTGAATAAAGTGGTTTTGAGATTGTAGATCGTATTCCATCCTATCTGAGGAACTTTAATCCTTTCTGTAGCTCCTGCAACATCAAACTTCAACACCTTTTCATCGAAGATACCCAGGCAGTCGGTATCATTCTCTTCGCTGTATCGGCACATCAATTGCATACCAAGACATATTCCCAATACCGGCTGTGTCAAAGAAGTCAATAATTTATCAATTCCTCTTTCTCTGAGATATTGCATAGCGCTGCTTGCTTCTCCAACACCAGGGAAAATTACTTTATCAGCTTTTCTAAGAAAGTCCTGATCATCTGTAACGGTAGCTTCCACTCCTATACGCTCTAATGCGTAGAGGACTGACTGGATGTTACCGGCGTTGTATTTTACAATAGCGAGATTCATTTTTTGCTGGATGCGAAATGCTGGATGCTTGATGCAATACAATTATGCCAGAACTTCTTTTAAAAATGTTTTTGTACTTGTTTCTATATTATCAGATCTTTCAAGGGCCTTTATGTAGGCGGTTCCGATAATGGCACCATTGGCATGGGCACAGGCATTATCGAAACTTTTCTTATCCTTTATACCAAAACCAACTAGTATTGGATTTTTCAAACCATACCCTTTTAACCTCTTTAAGTAATTATTTACATCGGTTAAATTATTATCTGTTCCGGTTGTGGAAGAAGATGATACGGCGTACAGGAATCCGGTACTTAACTGATCCAGTTTTTTTATCCGTACTTCACTTGTTTCTGGGGTAACCAGAAATATAAAATCCAATCCATACTTCTTGATTATTTCACCATATTCAGTTTCAAATTCGAATTCAGGTAAATCAGGAAGAATCAAACCATCAATACCTACCGCTGCTGCTGCAGCGCAAAATTTTTCAAATCCGTATTGCAAAACCGGATTCATATATCCCATCAATATAACTGGAATCTGAATTTCCTTCCTGAAATCCTTCAATTGCAAGAACAGCTTTTCAATAGTCATCCCATTCTCCAAAGAAATCAAACCACTTTGCTGAATTACCGGACCATCTGCCAATGGATCACTATATGGCATACCCAATTCAATAATATCTGCCCCATTCGATTGCAAAGCCTTCATTACCTCCAATGTACTATCTGGCTTGGGATAGCCCGCGGTACAATACACATTGAGTACCCTTGATGATTTCTTTTCAGACAATTCTTTAAGTAGACTCATTTTTACTTTTTTTGCTTAATGCGGGATGCGGAATGCTAGATGCTTGATGCTTGATGCTAAATGCAAAAGCTTGCCGCTTTAAACCTTTGGAACTTATTGAACCTCTTGAACTTTTTGAACATTAAACTCTTAAACTTATAAACCTTAAACCATCTTACTCATATAAGTTGCCAAATCCTTATCCCCCCTCCCACTCAAACATATCACCACTACTTCCTTCCCATTAAACTTCATCTGATCCAATGCAGAGAATGCATGAGCTGTTTCCAATGCAGGAATAATACCTTCTGTTTTTGCAATATGGAATGCAGCTTTCAGAGCATCATCATCAGTTGCACTTAAGAAGGTACCGCGACCACTTGCAAAAAGGTGAGCATGCAGTGGACCGATTCCTGGATAATCCAATCCTGCTGAAATGCTATGGGGTTCTATAACTTGTCCATCAGCTGTTTGCATGAGTAAACTTTTGCTGCCATGAAGTATCCCCGGCTTACCCAAGGCAGTAGTTGCTGCACTCTTGCCACTATTCACTCCTTCACCTGCCGCTTCAACAGCTACCAGTTGCACAGATAATTCATCAAGGAAATGATAAAAAGCTCCGGCTGCATTACTTCCACCACCAACACAAGCCAATACATGCGTTGGCAATTCGGTTCCCGTCTTTTCTTTTAACTGCCAGCGAATCTCTTCGCTGATCACGCTTTGGAAACGGGCTACCATATCTGGATAAGGGTGCGGTCCCACCACACTTCCAATTATATAATGTGTATCATTAGGATTATTTATCCAGTCACGTATCGCTTCGTTTGTAGCATCCTTCAATGTTCTGCTACCACTTAATGCAGGCACCACTTTAGCACCCAGCATTTTCATTCGTGCCACATTGGGTGCTTGCCTTTCAATATCCTTTTCACCCATGTATACGATACATTCAATTCCTTTCAACGCACATACAGTAGCAGTGGCTACACCATGCTGTCCAGCACCTGTTTCTGCAATTATTCTTTTCTTACCAAGTCTTTGTGCCAATAAAATCTGACCGATAGTATTATTGATCTTATGAGCTCCGGTATGACAGAGATCCTCTCTCTTAAGATAAATTGATGCCCCGTATTGCTTACTCAATCGTTGCGCCAAATATAATGGCGTAGGTCTTCCAACATAATCCTTCAGCAATTCACGGAACTCTTTTTGGAATCCTGCTTCCTGCATGATATCAAGATATCTTGCCTGAAGCTCCTCCACATTTCGATGAAGCATTTCAGGAATGTAAGCGCCGCCAAACTTCCCATAGTAACCATTTCCGTCGGGCATTGTAAACTGTTCTGCGTTTGCTTCGGCTACGATTGCAGCAATTCCAATGGATGTATTCGTATTCATCGTTATATCTTTTTACACTAACTGTGAAAAATTCATTTTAAAATCAATTGAAGGAATTTCAGGTCGAGCCATTTACCGAATTTCCAACCTACTTCCTTAAACAATGATACTTCTGTAAAGCCGAAACGTTCATGCAATTTTATACTTGCTTCATTAGTGGCATCAATTCCTGCCAGGATGGTATGCATTCCCATCTCCTTTGATGCATCAATTACCGGAGGCAATAATAATTTACCGATACCCTTACCTCTGGCTTCAGCGGCTACATAAATGGAATTCTCCACTGAGAATTTATATGCAGCCCATGCCCTGAATGGACCTATAGAACTAAATCCTTCCACTTTACCATCTAATTCTGCCACAAACACAGGAAAGCCCTGTGATTTCTTGGTCTCAAACCACTGAGTCCTCATCTCAATAGTATGCGGTTCGTAATCGTAAACCGCAGTTGTGTTTATAATGATGTCATTATAAATTTCAAGGAGACGTGGCAGATCTTGATATGTTGCTTCCCTGACCATGATTTTGACTGGGATTTATTGGATGAGATGGATTAGCTGGGATTGAATACAATTTGATTTGATTTCAAACACTACATTCACCACCTTACCATTTATTATACTTTACCAACCAATATTCTTTTTAGATTTCTAATTTTTTACTTTTGACTTTTGATTTTTGACCTCATACTTCCCTACTACCATACTACCCTACTTCCTAACTTCCCTACTTTCGGTCTTTCGGACTTCCGGACTTTCCGACTCTCAACTACCGACTACCGACTGCCTCAACAAACTTCCTCACCAACCCCATATCCTTCACTCCCGGGCTTGTTTCAAATTTACTATTGATATCTACAGCAAATAAGGCTTTGGCAACGGGTTCCTTTGAAAATTCTTTTAATCTTTCTTCATCACCAGGTTCTATCCCACCACTCAGGAAAAAAGGCTTTCCAATTACACTATTCTTAATCATGCTCCAATCGAATTTCTTTCCAGTACCGCCATATCCGGCACCCATTGTATCGAACATGAACATGTCGCAGACTTCCATATAGGGGCGAATCATCCAATCGGGACTATCGTTCTCGCTCATGCGGAAGGCTTTTACAACGGATACATAGTCGGCGATCTTCTCGCAATACTTAGGACTTTCATCTCCGTGCAGCTGAACCATGTGCAAACGACATTCGTCAACCATATGCAGCACTTCTTCAATAGAGGCGTTTACAAAAACACCAACTTTATTGATTGTATTTTCTTTCCGGAGTTGGGTAATGGTCATATGTTTGAAAACATAGCGGGGACTTTTCGGATAAAATATGAATCCTGCAAAAGCCACTCCCATTTCCCCCAATTGAGCCACTTGCTCCGGCTGGGTCATTCCACAAACTTTAATTCGCATTCCTGTCAGTTTTTTTAAGTGTTAAAAGCAGGCCGCGCAATGTTGATTATATTGAGTCCTGGCCAACCAGGTGATTCACAAATTCTTTAAACGCTTCTCCAGGGTTCTCTTCCTTCATAAAATTCTCACCAATAAGAAATCCCTTAAAGCCATTATCCCTGAATAATTTTATTGTATCTACTGAACTGATTCCACTCTCCGCCACTTTTACTTTATCTGCAGGAATCTGTTCCGCCATTCGCAAACTTCTATCTATATCAACTTCAAAAGTCTTCAGATTTCTGTTATTGACTCCAATAATTGAAGTAGCATCACAAATATGGTCCAATTCCGCTTCTTCATGTAATTCCAATAACACTTCCAGTCCAATACTGTTCGCATAAGAAGCCAGGTCTTTTACTTCCTTAGGTGTTAAACAAGCCGCTATCAGCAATATCACGTCTGCACCAAAAGCTTTGGCTTCTGCAATCTGCCAGGGATCAATTATGAAATCCTTTCTTAATACTGGAATATCTGTAATCACTTTAGCTTGTATTAAGTCATCAAGATCCCCTCCAAAAAATTCATCATCTGTAAGAATGGAAACAGCAGAAGCGCCAAAATAATTATAATAGCGAACAACAGCTTCCACTTCCAGTTCCTTTGGTTTAAACCATCCCTTACTTGGACTTTTCCTTTTAAACTCAGCGATAATGCCAGTACTGTTCGGTGCCAGCAGATGGGCCTTCAATGACCTATTACTAACTTCCCAGAAAAATCCTTCTTTCTCAAACCTCGAAACCGGACTCATAGGTTTGAATTTTGCTACTTCCAGTCTTTTTGCAGCAATGATCGTATCTAGAATAGTACTCATTGTAATGAAATCAGTTTTATTAAAGTTTCATTTGCTTTACCACTATCCAGACTGTCAACTGCAGCGGCGTAGGCATTATCATAACTTGAATAGGCTCCTGTACTAAAAAGTGCCATGGCAGCATTCGCCAACACTACTGCATTTTGCGCCCAGGTGCCTTTACGATCAAGAATCCGTTTGAATAATTTAGCAGATTCCTCAACTGAATTGCCACCAGTAATATCTGAAGCCGATACATTCCTCTTTCCTAATTGCTGGGCTGTCATTACTTTTTCACCTTCATGAGTAATAACCTTGGTATCGTTCGTCAGCGAAATTTCATCATATCCATCCAATCCATGAATGATTGTAAAAGGCTTTCCAGTCAATTGAAGCAAATAATTATAAATGCGGGCCATTTCCAAACTGTACACACCTACCAATTGATAAGCTGGATTTGCAGGGTTTACCATTGGCCCTAACATATTGAAGAATGTACGAATACCCAAATTCTTCCTTATTGGACCTACAGTCTTAAGGGCTGGATGAAACAAAGGAGCATGCAGGAAACAGATACCGGCTTCTTCCACTTCTGTCTTCAATTTTCCATTATCGCTCTTGAATTTATATCCCAATTGCTCCATTACATTTGATGCGCCACTAATAGAAGTAGCTCCATAGTTACCATGCTTTGCTACTTTCTGTCCGGCACCGGCAACAATAAAACAAGCCAGAGTAGATATATTGAAAGTATTCTTGCCATCGCCACCTGTACCTACAATATCTATCACTTCATATCCATTCAAATCAACAGGCACACATAATTCAAGCAATGCATCCCTGAAACCTTGTAACTCCTCAATGGTGATACTGCGCATCAGGAATACTGTCATGAAAGCAGTAATCTCATGTTCGTTATAAACTCCTTTTCCAATTCCCAGCAAAGCTTCCTTTGCCTGGGCGGAGGAGAGAGTTTTGTACTCAAATAATAACTGTAATATCTTCTTCATAAACTGTGACTGTGATTCGTTTGATTTTAGACTGGGATTAATGGGATTTTGATAGGATTAGCTGGGACTTTGATTTATTTGATTACTAGCAATTATTTTGATTTTTGACTGGGATTTTTAGGATTTTATGGGATTAGCTGGGATTATTTTTCTTTGCTACTTCCATTCTGCATATCTACCTTACTTCCCTACTACCTTACTACCCTACTTCCGGTCTTTCGGTCTTTCGGTCTCCCGACTCCTGACTCCCGACTAACGACTCCCGACTACCTCCCCAGCCAATTCCTCATTATCTTCTCCCCCATCGGCGTCAGCACACTTTCCGGATGAAATTGAACTCCTTGTACATCGTACGTTTTGTGTTGCAGTGCCATCACAAATCCATTATCATCTTCAGCTGTTATATCAAGTGAGTCGGGGAAAGCCTCTTTGGCAACCACCCAGCTGTGATAACGTCCCACTTCGAATGTTGAGGGCATGTCTTTAAACAGAGGGGCTTGCTTTATACCTTTTTCGGTTAGGGTTATTGGCGTTGCTATTCCATGATACACTTTACTAAGGTTTACTAGGTTGCCACCGAATGCTTGTCCGATGGCCTGATGACCCAAACAAACACCTAATATGCTTTTTGTAGCTGCATATTCTTTTATCAAGGGTAATAGTAATCCAGCTTCTTCAGGTATACCAGGACCAGGTGATAAGATGATCTTGTCATACCCTTTTACTTTTTCCAAAGGCAATTGGTCATTTCGTACTACATCCACTTTAAGATGCAATATTTTTTCCACCAGGTGCACCAGGTTGTAAGTAAAAGAATCGTAGTTATCGAATACAAGTAGTTTCACTATGGAGTTGTAAGTTTTAAGTAATAAGTTTTAAGTTGTAAGTAGTGAGTAGTGAGTTTTAAGTTATGGATTCAGCTGCTATAATTGCTTTTTTAAGAGCTCCCAATTTATTATTCACTTCCTGTAACTCGCTTTCGGGATTACTTGCTGCCACTACCCCGGCACCAGCCTGATAGATCAGGGTATTATTTCGGCTGAGGAAAGTGCGGATCATGATAGCATGATTGCAACTTCCGTCAAATCCCATGAAACCGATACCGCCGCCATAATAGCTACGGGCAGTGGGTTCATTGGCATCTATCAATTGCATGGCCTTTATTTTTGGAGCGCCACTCAATGTTCCAGCTGGGAAAGTCTTAGCTAGTAGCTCAAATGGATTGCTATCAGGTCTTACTTTTCCTACAACTTCACTCACCAAATGAATCACATGGCTATAATATTGAACCTGGCGGTAATGCGCAACAGTAACTTCATCGCATAAGCGACTCAGATCGTTTCTTGCCAGATCTACTAACATCACATGTTCAGCATTCTCTTTAGCATCAAGTAAAAGACGAGCTGCTTCAGATTGATCTATTTCATCATCACCGGTACGTTTAAAGGTGCCTGCAATTGGATGAACCACTGCTTTGCCATTCTGAATAATGAGTTGCGACTCGGGCGAAGAACCCATCAGTTTATAATCGCCGTAATCAAAAAAGAATAAATAAGGAGAAGGGTTGATACTACGAAGCGCTCTGTACACATTGAATTCATCTCCGGTAAATGACTGTTCGAATCTTCTGCTTAAAACAATCTGGAACACATCGCCTCGCAAACAACTAGCTATTCCCTTCTTAACTATTTCTACATAAGCTTCATTAGTGAGATTGGAAGATTCAATTCCTTTCATTTGAAAAGGGAATACTGGAACATCCTTGCTTTTAATAAGACTTTCTACCGCTGGCAAATCAGAATCAATGCCTTCGATATGGTTTTCGCAAATGTATAATTCATCCTTATGATGATTGAGGGCTATCACATACTGATACAAGCGATACCGCATCAATGGAATGGCAGGAACCTTGGTAGTTTTTGTTGAAATCTTGATGGAATCAAAAAACTGAACGGCATCATAAGTGGTATATCCATATAATCCTTGTGCAAAGCGCGCCTCTTTTGAATCGCCACTTGCTTCAAAACGATTCATGAATTCAAATAACAGTTTGGGAACATCTTGTCCTGCACCTAATGCAGTTCGCTCCGGAGGTAATCCAGGTAATTTGAATTCAATGCTGTTGGCGGATGTGATTTCCATACCAGCAATGGCATTGATACCGATAAATGACCAGCTGTTTTCCGCAGCATGGTGGTCGGTACTTTCCAATAAAACCGTATCGCGGAACCGGTCTCTTAAACGGAGGTAGATGCCCACCGGAGTGAAAACATCTGCCAGCATTTTTTTACATTTTGTCTGAATCGCTATTTTCTTCATATCCTTCCCTGAAGGGAGTTTTATTTTGAATTCGTTTTCTTTCAGTCATTTTCAGCCCTGATGAGCCTAAAATAAAAAAGCCCCGACTACTCGGGGCCTAATATGGTAATACAGTCATGACACAGCATTACTTGCCCCGTTCGAGGTTTGTATGCCACCACCACTGTGTATTTTGAAATGTTTTGATCATTGCATGGCAAATATCAGGGCAAAAGTTTATTTGGACAAATTTTTCTGTGGGAAGGGGTATTTGTGGTTCAATAAGTTCCATTTGTTCAAAGGGGGAGGGTTTACTAATAGCAGTCAGCTTGTGATTCTAAGTTTTAACCGCAGAGGCGCAGAGACGCAGGGGCACTCCCTTTTCCGCGTCTCTGCGCCTCTGCGGTTATAAAATTACAAATCACTTAAAGACTGCTATTAGTAAACCCTCTGGAACTTATTGAACAAATGGAACCTATTGAACTTTAATATCACTAACCTACTTCATTTAAATAGCCCTATGCTTCTTCCGGAAAGCCGACGGATTCTCCCCCGCCATCTTCCTGAATACCCGATTAAAATAAGATAGATTATCAAAACCGCTATTAAAGCAGGCATCGGTTACAGATTCTTGTTGAAGTAAAAGTTTCTTGGATTGATTGATCCGGTATTGATTTACAAAATCGGTGAAAGTCATACCCGTTACTTTTTTGAAATACCGGCAAAAGGCAGCAAGAGAAAGATGAACAGAAGCCGCCGCATCAGCTATAACCACTTTTCCCTTATAATTCTCTTCGATAAAACGGTAAAGTGATTGAATCCTTTGCTGTTCTTTCAACAAACTATTGTTGAGTGATGGCTTTGTATGCAATTCTTCTACTTCCTTTGTAGTAGCTAAATCCTGAAACAATTGTAATAGAAGCAGCAATTGCTCAAAATTTGAAACAGACTTTAATTGCTTCAGCAAACTCCCGACTCGCTCTTTAGTTTTGCCATAAAAAGAAAGGCCACTACGACCCCGCTCAAACAATTGGTGAATCTTTTCAAACTCTGGCATTCGTCCAAGATCCTTTCCCAAAAAATCTTCCTTCATCTGTACAACTACCTGCTCACAAGTAACCGGTACTCCATAATCGAAATTCAAATGGGGAATATTGGGACCAATAAAAACCAAATCACTTCCGTCGTACCGGGAAATATGATCTCCTATATGACGTGTTCCACTTGCTCCCTCTACATAAACAAGTTCATATTCCGGATGGAAATGCCAGTAATACAAGTCGTTCAAACCAGGAGATAGTAGAATCCTGAATGAACTGTCCTGATCGGGTATTATCTCCTCAAATTTGACTTTCAACTGGGTATAATTGTACTTAAATATACAATTTTGCTATAATTTTCACTAAACATGTCAATACAGTACAAATAATTGCCATTCCAGTGGTAGTTTCAGCCTCTTTCAATTTCGTAGTTTCGGTATACCAACAAAACGATAGCTATATGAAAGAGTCTACCCCAGGCATGGTACCAACCATGACACCTACAATGGCCCCTGCAAATGCCCATAAGGAAATACCGGGCAATCCCTCAGTAGCAAAAAGCGCAACACAAAAATTGAATGACCGAAGCAATGGAAAACCATTGAAAGTGTTGTCGGAAGAAGACTGGCAGTTCTGGGTTCATAACGGATACATTGTTATAAAGAATGCCATATCAAAAGAACAAGCTAAAGCTACAGCCGATTTCTTATGGGAATTTGAAGAGAAAGACCCAAACAATCCCGAAACCTGGTATGCACCTCCCAGGGCAGAAATACAAATGAAAGAACTCACCAATAGTGGTATGGTGGAAGTATATAATCATCAACATTTATGGAATAACCGCCAATCACAAAGAATCTATGATGCTTTTTGTGATATCTGGGGAACAGATAAATTATGGGTGACAATCGATAGAGCTAACCTGAATTTCCCAATGCGTCCAGGCTTTGAATTCAAAGGTTTTATTCACTGGGATTATGATCCTGAAACCAAACCACAGAATGTACAGGGAGTATTGGCATTGGCAGACCAAACAGATGAGAACATGGGAGGATTCCAGTGTATCCCAGAACTCTATCGTACTTACGATACATGGAAACTAACGCAACCGGCAGACCGCAATTATTTTCAGCCAGACACTACTGGATTTGAGAAAGTGAAAGTGAAGATGGAAGCCGGAGACATGCTCATCTTTAATAGTCTCGAACCACATGGTATCCGACCCAATATGTCGGGCAATAAAGTTAGAATTGCCCAATACATTTCCATGATGCCTGCAGAAGAAGATAATGAAGCGTTGAAGCAATGGCGTATCAATTCCTGGAAAAACCGAATTGCACCGGAAGGGTATGCATTCCCTGGCGATCCGAGAAAATGGGAATTGAATAAGTATGCAACTGCTGAGTTGAGTGAATTGGGGAAGAAATTGTTGGGTTTAGAAAAATGGTGAACCCCCTAACCCCCTAAAGGGGGAACCAAGACAATCTTTCAAAAAAAATCTATCTCATTCATTAAGACAAAGTTTTGATACCTCAACCTATTTGAAACTTTATCTTTACTTCTGACTGTAAAAAATCAGACTGCCAGACCTAGTTCCCCCTTTAGGGGGACAGGGGGTATAACTTTCAACCATGTCAACAACAAAACAACTCTACACCACATTGCATAATGGCATAAAAATGCCACTACTTGGATTAGGAGTTTACGATATGCATAATGCCGAAGCAGAAAAAGCAGTTGAAGATGCTTTGGAAATAGGCTATCGATTGATAGATACTGCATCCCTATATCGGAATGAGAAAGAGATTGGGAATGCCATAAGAAAAAGTTCGGTTCCCCGTGAAGAGATATTTGTAACAACCAAACTTGGCAATGGTGATCAGGGTTTTGAAAGCACATTAAAAGCTTTTGATATCAGTATGAATCTCCTGAATATCGATTATATAGATTGTTATCTGGTACATTGGCCTATCAGAGGTAAACGAAAAGAATCATGGTTGGCCTTAGAAAAATTGTATGCCGAGAAAAGAGTACGAAGTATCGGAGTTGCTAATTATCTCATACCCTTCCTTGAAGAGCTCAGCAGTTATGCTACAGAAGTGCCTGTATTAAATCAGGTTGAATTCAGCCCCTACCTGTATATAAAGGATCTGATGGAATATTGCCAGCAAAGAAATATCCAACTGCAATCGTACACACCATTGGTACGAGGAAAGAAATTCAATGATCCCCGACTGCTGGCTATAGCAGCCCGACATGTGAAGTCTCCCGCCCAAATTATATTACGATGGAATATGGAACACGGTGTTTCAGCTATACCTAAATCATCCAACAAAAACCGTCTGCAGGAGAATTTCGACATTTTCGACTTTAGTCTTACTGCTTCCGAAATGAAAGAAATGGACAGCTGGAATGAAAATTACAGGGTGGTGGATAATCCCATGGACTATTATTAAATAAACAGTCCAGGACATTCTGACTACTTCTTATTAAATTGCCTTATGCTTATACAACACAAACTAGTTGGCGGCAAAGGCATTTTTTATGTAGGACAAGATGGTGCCATGCTGGCCGAGATGGTTTATACAAAACCATCAGAAGATAAGATGATCATAGAACATACTGAAGTGGATGATTCATTAGCAGGAAAGGGAGTCGGAAAACAATTGCTGAATGCTGCCGTTGATTATGCACGGAAACATAATATGAAGATAATACCTCTTTGCCCCTTTGCTAAGTCTGTTTTTGATAAGGTGGCGGAGATACGTGATGTGCTACTTTGATTAGATTGAGATATATGACTGGGAATAATGACTAGGATTAATAACTGTGATTTATGACTGGGATTTATGGGATTAATAGGATTGGCTGGGATTAAATACATTTTTATGATTGATTCACACTTTTATTTTTTCATCCTTCCATTCTCCCATACTACCCTACTACCCTACTTACCTACTTCCGTACTACCCTACTTCCTAACTACCTAACTTCCCTATTAAAAAACATGAAAAAGCTACTACTAACATACTTAACCTTCTTCGCTTCGCTAATTGTATTCGCCCAGAGCAACGGGTATACGCTTATTAAACCAGCGAGGGTATTTGATGGAGTGAATATGCATAGCGATTGGGTGGTGCTGGTACAGCAGGATACGATTGTGGCGGCAGGGCCGATGAGTTTTAAATTACCTGCAGGAACTAAAATAATTGAGCTACCAAACAGTACTTTATTGCCAGGATTGATAGAAGGACATTCTCATTTATTCCTTCATGCCTATAATGAAACGTCATGGGATGATCAGGTATTGAAAGAATCAAGAGCGGAGAGAACAGCTAGAGCGGTCAATCATGCTAAAGCAACTCTTATGGCTGGCTTCACTACTGTAAGGGATTTAGGAACCGAAGGAGCTGCATATGATGATGCGGGATTAAAACAATCAATAGAAAAGAATATAGTACCCGGACCAAGAATGATCATTGCTACACGTGCTATAGTAGCTACAGGTACTTATGGTCCAAAATCTCATTCAGCAGACATCAGCTATCCTCAGGGAGCTGCCGAAGTAGGCAATGAAGAGGAAATGAGAAAAGAAGTTCGGCTTCAGATTTCGAAAGGGGCAGACTTAATAAAAATCTATGCGGATTACAGATGGGGAAGAGATGGAGAAGCTAGTCCGGCATTTACTGTTGAAGAATTGAAAGCAGCGGTTGAGGTTGCTAATAGCGGACATAGACCTGTAGTTGTACATGCCAGCACCATCGAAGGAATTAAAAGAGCTATTGCTGCGGGTGTGTCTACCATTGAACATGGCGACTACGCAGATCTTGCCACCTTTCAATTGATGAAAGAAAAAGGGGTAGCCCTTTGTCCAACGTTGGCAGCAGGAGATGCAATAGAACAATATAAGGGTTGGAAGAAAGGCTTAGAATCAGAACCAACAAGATTAGTGGACAAAAGAAAATCCTTCCAACAAGCTTTACAATCAGGTGTAACTATCTGCATGGGCGGAGATGTTGGCGTTTACCCTCATGGCGATAATGCCCGTGAAATGGAAATGATGGTTGATTATGGAATGAGTCCAATCAATGTATTACGCAGTGCCACTTCCATAAATGCAGGTAGATTCGGGTATGCAGATAAGATAGGCAGTATAGCAAAGGGGTTAAAGGCGGATTTGATAGCGGTGGAGGGCGATCCGTCAACATCTATCAAAGCAATAAGAATCATCCAACTCGTTATAAAAAACGGAATAACTTATAAAACTCCCTTAGTAGAAGGCAAGTAATTACTTAAGGGATCGCGTTTAACCGCCATCCGGATGGCTTTTGCAAATGCCTTAAATATGGCTTCTATCTTATGGTGTTCGTTTTCTCCATAACATTCTATATTCAGATTGCATTTTGCAGCATCGCTGAATGATTTGAAGAAATGGAAAAACATTTCAGTGGGCATTTCACCTATACGTTCCCGATGAAAAGCGGCATTCCACACAATCCAGTTCCTTCCCCCGAAATCAATCAACACTTTTGCTTCCGCTTCATCCATAGGTAAAGCAAAGCCATATCGTTCCATGCCTCTTTTATCAACCAGTCCTTTTGCAAATGCTTCCCCTAAAGCAATGCCTGTGTCTTCTATGGTATGGTGTTCATCAATATGAAGATCGCCTTTTGTAATAACAGTAAGATCCATTTTACCATGTCTGGCAATCTGGTCAAGCATGTGATCGAAGAAACCAAGTCCTGTCTGGATATTGGTTTTACCCGTTCCATCCAGATTCAATTCAATATGAATTTTTGTTTCATTCGTATTTCTTTCATGTACCACCTGACGTAATCCTAATTTCAGGAATTCATAAATCACTTTCCATTCCGTTGTTTCCAATACTATGGTATTGGCTCTTAAATCGGCCACTTGATCCTGAATTTCAGCAGCTCCCAACGAAGCATCATTATTGATCCATATCCCTTTACAGCCAAGGTTTTTTGCTAACTGCATGTCAGTAATGCGATCACCGATCACATAACTGTTTGCCAAATCATATTCGGGATTGTTGATGTATTTGGTAAACATGCCCGTACCCGGTTTTCTGGTAGGGGCATTCTCATGAGGATAGGTCTTGTCAATGAGTACATCACTGAACACTATTCCTTCGTTGGCTAATGATTTCAGGACGAAATTATGAAGGGGCCAGAATGTATTCTCCGGAAATGAAGTAGTTCCTAACCCATCTTGATTGGTAGGCATTACTAATTCATACTCTAATTCTTTAGCGATTTTACCCATGAACTCAAAGACCCCTGGATAAAACGTTAACTTATCAAAGTTATCAAGCTGATATGTAGGTGGCGCTTCGTTGATCAGAGTACCGTCGCGATCGATTAGTAACAAACGCTTACCCTCAATTTTTAAAGAGCTAGTAGCGCTTTCTTTGTTAGTAGTTGGTTCCAATTTTATGCTTTTTTCAATTTTGCCCGAACTGTTTTTACTTCTGAAGGCGTAACTAAAGCCGCTTTATTGCTGAAACTATTTCTTATGAAAGTCAAAACATCGGCAATTTGTATATCAGTAAGATTATCTTCTTGAGGTGGCATCGGGTTATCGTAACGATCCCCATCAATTTCAATCTCCCCCCCTTTCAATCCTTTTAGCACTATAGTTATTAGCTGCTTCTTATCTCCCAATATCCATTTTGTTTTTACTAATGGAGGATTCATACGTGGAACACCCAACGCATCGGGCTGATGACAAGCCATACAAACTTCTTCATACACTTTCTTACCACGAGCCATTGATGCTTTGAGAGCTGCGCCACCGGGCTGCTCCCTGGTAAAAGAAAATCCCACAAACCCTAATACTATAAGTGAAGCGATAATTGCATTCTTCATGCCACACAATTGAATCAAAGTTAACGATACGGTATTATTATCCTTTATAAGTGATCTTCCAGATAGTGCCTTTGTTATCATCACTCACATACAATGATCCATCAGGACCTTGAGCCAATCCGCAAGGACGGTATTGCGCCCTGTTGATATTCTCACCAGCAAAACCATCGGCAAAAACTTCCCAAGCTCCATCAGGAACTCCATTTTTCATTGGAACAAACACTACAAAATATCCAGCCTGTGGTTCCGGTGTGCGATTCCATGATCCATGAAATGCGATGAAAGCCCCATTGCGATATTTCTCAGGGAACTGCTTACCTGTGTAAAATAATAGGGCATTAGGAGCCATATGGCCGGGGAATTGAACAATTGATTTTTCTTTCCCTGCACATATCTCTTCTTTAACCCTGTCACCACCATATTCAGGATTCAACAATTTCTTCATCTTACCATTATCGAAATAGCAATAAGGCCATCCGCAATCGGATCCTTTCTTCACACGGAAAAACTCTTCAGCCGGGTTCTCTGCACCTTCCTTCTGATCAAACAATTCAGGATAGAATTGGAATAGCATATCACGACCATGTTGCATCAGATATAAATCATTAACCTGATTGTTCCAATCCAATCCAACAACATTACGAAGTCCGGTTGCATAACGAACCCCATCAGCATAACTCTGATTGAGTTTATCAGCCTTAAATTGCCAGATACCACCAGCTGTTTCCAAAACAGGACAAGGATTCATACCTGGAGAACCTTTGGTGCGGTCTCTCTCCTGACACACATTTGTTGGCGCTCCTATATTCACGTAAATATTTCCTGCATTATCCAGTGTGAGTGATTTTGAAGCGTGCTGACGTTTATTCACTAATCCAGTAACAATTTTCTCTGGCGCATCAGGATTCTCAATATTTCCTTTTGCATCTATCTTATAACGAAACACTTCTTCATCGGAAGAAGCATATAAGTAACCGTTCTTTATGGCGATACCAGTCCCTGTATAAGTACCGAATTTCAACGTATCATCGGCTAATCCATCTCCATTGGTATCCCTCAATCGAAGGATGCCTTTACCTGCATTCAATCTTTCCAGCTTTACAAAAACATCTCCGTTGCTATGAACTGCAATGTGACGGGCACGTCCAACATTCTGGGCAACTGTAATAGAAGAAAAGCCTGCCGGCATCTTTAAGGGAACATCAAAAGGTACAGGAGCAGTAACCGGACTTGTACTGAAGATGAAGGTGGCCGATATGGCTACCAGGAATAGTGTTTTAATAAAAGTTCTTAGCATATGAGTTGAATTGGTAAGTGAGCAATAAAATTATGGCATTTTACAGGAAGCCATTTACGATTTCCAGTTTTTTATAGCTTCCAGCAGTTTTTTGTTTTCTGCTGGCGTTCCGATGGTAATCCGAAGGCATCCTTCACAAAGAACCACTGAGCTCCTATCCCGAACTACAATCCCTTTTGTAAGGAGTTCCTGATATAAGGCTTTGGCATCTGTTACCCTTACCAAAATGAAATTAGCATCAGATGGATAGATATGTTTTACCACAGGCAATGCCTCAAGAGATGTTTTTAGCAACTCCCTTTCATCCACAATAATCCTGATCATATCATTGACCTGACCCACTTCATCCAGTGCCTGCAATACCAGCTCCTGAGACGCCTGATTGATATTATATGGTGGCTTGATCTTATTCATCACGGCAATGATCTCTTCAGAAGAAAAAGCCATACCTACCCTCAATGCTGCCAGTCCCCATGCTTTACTTAGTGTTTGAAGGATCACCAATTGCGGATAATCTTTCAACTCCTGCGTAAAAGAACGAAAGCGGCTAAAATTGATATAGGCTTCATCAATAACCACAATACCGAAATAATTGTTCAACAAAGCCTCTATATCTTCTTTTGACAATGAATTACCTGTTGGATTATTGGGAGAGCAAATAAATATGATTTTAGTATTATCATCAATACCAGCTTCTATGCCCGGTAAATCTAATTGGAAGTCGCTTGTAAGCGGTACTTTCTTTACTTCCACATCATTGATATCAGCACTTACCTGATACATTCCATAAGTCGGGGGACAGATCAGAACATTATCAACTCCGGGTTCACAAAAAGCACGGATAAGTATATCAATACATTCATCACTTCCATTACCCAAAAAAATCTGGTTAGCAGGAACACTTTTTATCATCTCCAGTTTTTCCTTCACCTTCCATTGCAATGGATCAGGATAACGGTTATACCACTTTGTAAGTGGAGAACCGAAGCTATTCTCATTAGCATCCAAAAACACACTTGCCTCTCCTTTAAACTCGTCTCTTGCGGAGGAATATGGAACAAGCTTTTTAATATTCTCCCTCAACAAATCATTTAGATTGAACATATAATTTTCTTTGACATTAATTTTTGAAAGTCCGGAAGTCGGAAAGACCGGAAGTCCGGAAGTAATACAAATACAGGTCGGAAAGTCTGAAAGTCAGGAAGAAGTAAAGAATATGAGTTGTGAATAAATCACTCAAAATTCGTAACTTATAAAGTCAATAAATTAGACTTCCGGACTTCCGGACTTCCGGACTTCCGGACTTCCGGACTTCCGGACTTCCGGGCTCAATGACTCTTCGACCTCCTTACTTTAACCGCATTCGCATGTGCCTCCAACCCCTCCGCTTCAGCCATAGTAACCACTGTATCAGCGATAGCATTCAACCCCTCTTTCGTCAACTGTTGGAACGTGATCTTCTTTACGAAACTATCAACGCTTACTCCACTATATGCTTTCGCATATCCATTAGTGGGAAGCGTATGGTTTGTACCACTGGCATAATCACCCACACTTTCAGGCGAATAGTTGCCGATGAAAACAGATCCTGCCTGAACAATGCTCTCTGCTACTAATGCCGCTTTCTCACAACTTAATATCAGGTGTTCTGCTGCATATTCGTTCAATAAGTTTATGGCTTCCTTTTCATCTTCCATCACAATGAACTTACTATTATCAAGCGCTTTTCTTGCCAATTCTTTACGCGGTAATTGTTCCAACTGATAATACAATTCTTTCTCAACTGCAATTACAACCGCTACTGAACTTCCAACTAATACTACCTGACTATCTGAACCATGCTCTGCCTGACTCAACAGATCAGCAGCAACAAAAACAGGATTAGCTGTTTCATCTGCATAAACTGCCACTTCACTGGGTCCTGCTGGCATATCAATAGCAATACCCTGCTTCTGTATCAGTTGTTTGGCGCAGGTAACATATTGGTTACCCGGACCGAAAATCTTATAGACTTGTGGAATAGAATCTGTACCGAAAGCCATACCAGCAATCGCCTGTACTCCACCACATTTAAATATTTTAGTAATACCAACAACAGACGCAGCATATAATATAGCAGGATGCAAATCCCCCTTTTTATCTGGAGGCGAACAAAGGATTACTTCCTTGCAACCTGCAATAGAAGCTGGTATTCCGAGCATCAGTATAGTTGAAAACAAAGGTGCTGTTCCACCGGGAATATATAAACCTACTTTTTCAATACCTACCGATTTTCTCCAGCAAGAAATGCCCGGTTGCGTTTCAATAACTTCAATAGGTGATACCTGTGCTTCGTGAAACTTCCTGATATTAGAAACTGCCTGGTCAATCGCTTTCTTCAATTCATCGGGTAATGATTTAATTGCTTGCCTGATTTCTTTATCTGATACCTGCATCTTTCTTACAGATACCCCATCAAATTGTTTCGTATAAGATCGAATGGCTTTATCACCTTTCTCTTTAACCTTATCCAATATCTTCTGCACATTCTTCTCCAATCCCTTTGCTTCCATCGAAGGACGGAGCAAAAGGCTATTCCAATCTTTACGGGGAGGGTTGACTATGATTTTCATCGATGACTGTGATTTATAACTGGGATTTATTACTGAGATTAATATGATTTTAGGGATTAGCTGGGATAGGTACTTTGATTTATAACTGAGATTAATTTGATTTAAGGGATTAACTGGGAAAGATTTATAGGATTAAAAACTTTGAAAATAAGGCTCTCCTCCTCTCCTTCCCTACTACCTAACTCCCCTACTTGTATTTCTTCCGGACTTTCGGTCTTTCCGACTTCCGGACTAACTCCCGACTCCCGACTACAGACTCCCGACTATCAAACCACCATCTTCTCAATCGGTATCACCAATATCCCCTGCGCCCCTGCTTCTTTCAATTGTTCAATCTTTTCCCAGAATTCATCTTCACTTAACACGCTATGAACACTGCTCCAGCCACTTTCGGCAAGTGGTAATACGGTAGGACTTTTCATTCCGGGTAACAAAGAAATAATTTCCTTTAGTTTATCATTAGGAGCATTCAGCAATACATATTTATTACGTTTCGCTTTTTTAACAGTGCGGATACGGAATAACAATTTATTGAGAAGTGCTAGTTGCTCATCTGAGAGTTTACTGTTTTTGATGAGGACTGCCTGGCTCTTCAACATCGTTTCCACTTCTTTCAATCCATTCATGAATAAAGTAGAGCCACTACTAACGAGGTCAGCCACTACATCAGACAATCCGATACCAGGAGCTATTTCAACAGATCCGCTGATTTCATGGATATCTGCTTTTACATTATGTTGCTTGAGATAATTCTTTACAATGAAGGGATAACTGGTTGCTATCCTTTTCCCTTCTAAAGAGGCTACACCACCATATACCTGATTACGTGGAATGGCGATGGATAGACGGCATTTACCAAAGCCTAATTCTTCAATGGTTTCTACCTGCTTGTTTTTTTCAAGCAAAACATTCTCTCCAACAATGCCGATATCAGCTACACCATCTTCCACATATTGCGGAATATCATCATCTCTCAGGAAGAACACTTCCAAAGGGAAATTATCACTCTCCGTCTTTAGTCGATCTTTCACATTCCGAAGATCAATCCCGCATTCCTTCAGCAATTGTACAGAGTCCTCATATAAACGTCCCGACTTCTGTATCCCGATCTTTAAAATAGCCATAATAATATTTTACCTGATTTTGAATTAGTGCAATAAAAAAAGGGCCTACTGCTGTAAGCCCTCAAATATTGTATACCCACAATACATCGCCGGCCTACCCGATAGGTAAGAAATGATGATGATGTGTATGGGATAATTTTGTCATTGCAGGGCAAAGATAAAGCCACTTAAGTAACCGGCAAAAATTTTATTAGAAATTCGGAAAACCAACACTTGTTTGTTTGCAAACGAAGTAACTTCCCATAAAATAGGTTTTCCATGAAAACAATGCTTTTGCTGCCATTTCTAAGTGCTCTGCTACTTACTTCAATCTTATGCCATAGCCAGTCAAAAAAATGGAACTTAGTATGGTCAGATGAGTTCAATTACAATGGCTTACCAGATAGCTCCAAATGGAATTATGATGTGGGAGGTCATGGCTGGGGCAATAACGAAGCCCAGTATTATACAAAAAACAGGAAAGAGAATGCCCGGGTGGAAAACGGACATCTTATTATTGAAGCAATAAAAGAATCTTTTGAAGGGAAATCGTATACATCGGCCCGTCTGGTAACAAAAGGCAAAGGGGATTGGCAATATGGTAAAATAGAAGTAAAGGCCCGTTTACCTATTGGACTTGGCACCTGGCCCGCCATATGGATGCTAGGCAGCGCTACTCCATTGAAATGGCCTGATGACGGTGAAATTGATATCATGGAACATGTAGGATTCGATCCCGGTAAAATACACGCCTCTGTACACTGCAAAAAATATTACCATAGTATCGGCACCCAGAAAACAGCCAATATTATGGCTCCTGACTTCAATGAAAAGTTCCATACCTACGCTGTTGAATGGAATAAAGAGAATGTGAAGATATTCCTCGACGGAAAAGAGTATTTCAGTTTTTCCAACGAACATTCAGGATATGAGGCCTGGCCATTTGATAATAAGATGCATTTACTTTTGAATATTGCTGTTGGAGGGAACTGGGGTGGCATGAAAGGCGTAGATGAAAAGATCTGGCCGCAAAAAATGGAAATAGATTACGTAAGGGTTTATCAATAATCAATCAGTTATCAGTAAAATAAATAAAGTATGAAAAAGCTACTCTTCTTATTCTTGCTTGTATCATCGCTTTTTGCAACTGCACAAGATGATTTCAGTTACAAGACACCACCAAAAGATATTCTTGATTTGGTTATGGCAAAACCAACTCCCGGAGCTAGTATTGATAGCAAGGGAGAATGGATGCTTCTAATGGAAAGAAGTTCCTTCCCTTCCGTTGAAGAATTGGCACAACCAGAATTACGTATTGCCGGCTTACGTATCAATCCAAAGAATTTTGGTCCTAGTCGCAGCGGCTATGCAGTAAATCTGATACTTCGCAATATCAAGACAAGACAGGAATATCCCATCACCGGTTTACCTTCTAGCCTTAAAGCAGGAAGTATACAATGGAGTCCGGGTGAAACAAAGATTGCATTTACTCATACAACCAACGATCATATTGACCTGTACATAGCTGATGTAGCCACACAAACAGCTAAAAAAGTGAATACCGCCCCATTGAATACGGTTACAGGTGGCAGCTTCAGTTGGATAACTGACTCCAAATTGGTTTATAAGACAGTCCCATCAAATTACAGGGCATATCCTCCTGCACCAGTGGCTCCCAAAGGCCCTGTAGTTCAGGAGAACCTGGGGAAATCAGCAGCGAGTCGTACGTACCAGGACTTGATTAAAAATGGCTACGATGAAGACCTGTTCGATTATATGGCCACCTCACAGCTTACAATAAACGAATCAGGTGCAGAGACCTACTTGCGCGCTCCTGCAATTTATTCAAGCATCAGTGCTTCACCCGATAAGAACTATCTTTTATTACAGATTATCGAAAAACCATTCTCCTATCTTTTCCCTATCAGTGGCTTTCCTCATACAGTGGCTGTAATGGATGTAAAAGGTGCATTTTTTGGAGAATTAGTGAAGAACCCTTCAGCAGAAGGACAGCCTATCGGCTTCGATGATGTAATGAATTTCCCAAGAGATTTTGAATGGCGGGCTGATTACCCTGCTACGGTAACGTATATACAAGCTTTGGATAAAGGCCTGGGAAGGACTAAGGCACCATTCAGGGATGCACTTTACGCTATTGACCTACCGGATATCGGTACCCTTTCAAAAGGTGTCACCCCTCCTATCAATAATGGCGACTTATCAAATATGATGAAAAAAAGCCGGGAGCTATTCAAAACTGAACGCAGGTTAAGAAATGTAATTTGGGGGAATGATAAGCTGGCCCTGGTATATCAGGGAATGAATTTCGATAGGAAACAACAATTATATGCTTACAATCCCAGCACAGGAAGTTTAGAACTCATAAATGAAAGAAGCAGCAATGATGCCTATAGCGATATCGGCAATCCAATGACAACAAAGAATACATTTGGTCGTGAAGTGATATTGCAACTAAAAAATGGGGATCTCCTTCTTCGTTCACAAGGTGCCTCTGCAGAAGGCGACATGCCTTTCATTCAAAGCTTTAATCTTACAACAAAGAAAGGAACACAGCTTTGGAGATGTCAGGCTCCTTATTATGAAAATGTTGTTGACGTCTTAGATGCCGACAATCTTGTTTTCGTAACATCGAAAGAGAGCAATACGGAAGTTCCCAATTATTATATCCGCAATTTGAAAAAGAAGATAGCTCCTATTGCCATCACCGATTTCAAAAACCCCTATCCTCAAATGGAAGGAGTAGTTAAACAAAAGATTTCCTATAAAAGAGAAGATGGTATTGACCTTACCGGTGATCTCTATTTACCAAAAGGATATGATGCTAAAAGAGATGGACCTTTACCTGTTGTAATGTGGGCCTATCCAAGAGAATATAAGTCTGCTGCCGATGCAGCCCAGGTACGTGGATCCAAATATACTTTCACCCGTATCAATTACGGATCACCTATCTTCTGGATCACACAGGGATATGCTGTATTGGACAATGCAGAAATGCCTATTGTTGGAGAAGGAGATAAAGAACCTAATGACAAATTCATTCCTCAGTTATATCTGAATGCACATGCAGCTATACAAGCACTGGCGAAATTGGGTGTAGGTGATAGTAACAGGGTGGCTGTTGGAGGACATAGTTATGGAGCTTTCATGACTGCCAACTTATTAGCGCATACCAAACTCTTTAAAGCAGGAATAGCCCGTAGTGGAGCTTATAACAGAACGCTCACTCCATTCGGATTCCAGGCTGAAGAAAGAACCTACTGGCAGGCGCCTGATGTATATTATAATATGAGTCCCTTCAGTTTTGCCGATAAAATAAAGACCCCTCTATTATTGATCCATGGAGAAATGGACAACAACCCTGGCACTTTCCCTATCCAAAGCGAGCGTTTATACAATGCCGTTAAAGGTCATGGAGGCACTACCCGTTTAGTCTTCCTGCCATATGAAAGTCATGGATATGCAGGTAAAGAAAACATCCTTCACATGTTATGGGAACAAAACCAGTGGCTGGATAAGTATGTGAAGAAGGCGGATGTTAGTGGGAAGGGGGAAGGTAAAAAGGGGTTCTAGTAGGTTCAAGTAGTTCAATAGGTTACCCCCGACCCCCTAAATTGGGAGGCAACCTGATCTTCATTATTAATTGCAGTTAGTTATTAATATAAAGAGGGAGCCGATCCCATGCGTCTCTGCGCCTCTTATATTTAAAACAGGTTTTGTTTAAGTATTATGTATTAGTAGTCCCTCTGGAACCTATTGAACTACTTGAACTTTTTGAACCTAACTATACCCTCACCTTCATCCCCACCGGTTCCCAATTCACAATCTTCCTTGAGAAATAACTATCATTAACTGCTAAGCAAGGAGCACAGGCGCGGAAACCAAATACTGGATCTTCCACTACTGGCTTTCCTGTTCGGGCTCCTTCAAAAAAGTTTTTGAAGTGCTCAACGTGATCATCAGAACCCTGAGGAGGGGTATATCTGATGGCTGGTTTGGTAGGTCGCTTTTTATCTTCTGCAGAATATTTAGCGTCGTATTGTTTTTTCAATTCTTCCTGCATTGAGGCTGGATACGTTGAGAGCGAATCCCATCCACCAATACCAGGCGCTTTGGCCATAATGCTATGATTCAATGTTATTCCATTCCATCCTAATTCCATAGACCCTTCGCTTCCAATCAAACGAGTCATTCCCCTATCACCACTGCCACTTACAAAATTCACTCTTAACTGCACTTGAAAAGCAGGATGCTCTATCGTCTCAGGATAATCAAGGACTGCTGTCATTACATCTGGCACATCCCTTCCATCTTTCCAATAACATAATTGTCCGGATGAATAGATACGAACAGGACCAACAGATCCTGTGATGAAATGAATGCCTGTTATAAGGTGAACAAACAAGTCGCCAGATACGCCGGTTCCGAAATCCTTATAATTCCTCCAACGGAAAAACTTATTGGCATCGAATGATTGCTTCGACATTCCAGCCAAATACATATCCCAATCAACAGTATCTGGATTGGCATCAGTAGGTAAAGTATATTGCCAGGCTCCCAAAGCATCCTGACGATCGGTACTGGCTTCAATAAGATTGATCTTACCGATTTCTCCAGCACGATATAGTTCTCTTGCTTTGGCGAACTGGAGTCCACTGATTCCCTGACTGCCTACCTGCATGGTTTTCTTTGATTGTTTCCAAGCATCAATTACTGGCAACCCTTGGGTTAGTTTATGAACCATCGGCTTTTCGCAGTATACATGCTTACCGCTTTTCAAGGCATCAATTGAGATGCGGGAATGATGGTGATCACTGGTTGCAATAATTACAGCATCAATATCTTTACGTTGTAAAAGCTCCCTGTAGTCGCGGGTTGTGTAAAGATCTTTACCATATAATTCCTTCATTCGTTCCAGGCGCCCGGAATAAAGATCACAAGCACCTGCTAACTCAACCCCTGGAACTTTCAATGCGGTTTCAATATCATTATGTCCCATGATACCTGTACCAATCACTGCCACCCGAATCTTGTCATTCGATGTATACTTCCTATCATACTCAATGATTCTTTTTTCAATCCTTTCTTCTGCTTGCAACCTTTCTATAGAACCTGCACCGAAAAACAATGCAGAAGCACTTAATTGCTGGATGAATTTGCGGCGGGATGAATTTGACATGGAAGAGTAATTTGAAAATTATTAATTTGAAAATTTGAAAATACAATTTCCTAAACGCTATATTGAAGGAACAGCCAATAATAACAGTTCATTAAATTTAAGTATTCTGAACAAATACCAATACGTATTTTTGGGAACCATGAGAATTTTTACCTTTTTAGTAGTCACATCCCTCTTAATACAGCTTAGTGTCCATGGACAAATGAGGCGGGAGGATATCTATACCGACTATGTTTTTTATAATAAGAGACAAAGATTGGATAAGGACCTCAGAGAGAATACGGTTGGCAAAACATTCAGTCAGGTTATTACAGCAGACAATGAACACCGGTTCGAATCTGCATGTTGGGCTATAACCCAATTCCAATTCAGGAATGAAACGGTTGAAAATGGATTCAGGAAAATGTTCCTTTCGTATGATAGTCTCCAATACGATACGAAGAGGGCATTGTTAGAAGCGGTTTATGCAGTATATCCGGCAGAGTTTGCTCAAGACATACAAAAGATCATTGAAAAAGAAACACAGCCAAAGCTTTTTGCCATGTGTGCAGTATATCTGTTCAGGAAGGAAAATACTGTAGATAATGCGAATAATCTAAAGATAAAAATGGTGGAGCAGTTCCCTTCCTACGACTCGAACGATCTTTTATTGGAATTAGAGAAGTACTTAAGTTATCAGGAGCAATTCAGAAAAAAGGCCACTCCTCCTTTACAAGACCTATTTAAATATCAACAGCAAAAAGGGAATAAAACTATCTACTCTTTCCAACGCTGGAACAGAGATTATCCGGGCATGGCCATTGTACAAAATGCTGATGGAAGTTTTGTAACCCGAAGCGATGGACATATTATGATCTTCGAACAACTGGCCCGTTCCGGATCTTCATTACCCTATTTTCTTACCAATGGAAATTCTCCCCAAGGCATATATAGCATATCAGGAACGGCAGTTGCCAATAACAACTTCATAGGACCTACTCCCAATATCCAGATGATAATGCCATATGAGGATAGTTTGAAAAAGTTTTTCCATAATGATTGGGATTCATCGATAGTACCGATGACTGCTTACCAACAACTACTCCCTGCTTCATGGAGAAATTATCAACCGATAACCGAGTCATTTTTTGCAGGCAAAATTGGTCGTTCAGAAATCATTGCACATGGCACAACCATCGACCCTGAGTATTTTAAGGATAAGCCTTACTATCCGATTTCTCCAACCCTGGGATGTCTTTGTGCCAAGGAGATTTGGAATGTGACAAGCGGCAGACTCCTGGTAAGTGAGCAGTTCAATCTTTATAGTGCGTTCACCTCCACCCCCGGCAACAAGGGATATCTTATTGTGATTAATATAGATGACCAGCAGAAAGCAGTGAGTCGGGAGGAAGTGGAGGCGATTGTGAGGAAGAAGTGAGCAGAACCAGGTTGACTTCTCCCGGGAAGTCAACCTTCGAGATGACATCTGGCGAGATGACATCTCGGTAGATGTCAACCCTCTGTTTTTCCACCCAAAAAAAACAAGAAAATCCTCAGCTAATCCGGGTCTTTCCCCATCCCAAAAACAATTTCACCCTACATTTAACAAAACTTCCCAATGCGACGCCTATTCCTTCTACTTTCCATACTTTCTTTTGCCAGCAGCAATGCCCAAATAACAATCCAAACAGACGTTCTTGTGGTTGGGGGAAGCACAGGTGGTACAGCAGCCGGACTTCAATCGGCCCGCCTCGGGATAAAAACACTTATTGTAGAATCCACCCCTTGGTTGGGAGGTATGCTTACAGCTGCAGGTGTAAGTTGCACTGATGGCAACGATGAACTTCCAAGTGGTATGTGGCAGGAATTTCGAGAAGCCCTATATAAACACTATGGCACCAGGAACCTATTCACCGGCTGGGTTAGCGAAACCTGCTTTGAACCTTATGTTGGCGATAGCATATTCAAAGCATGGGCCGCGAAAGAAAAAAACCTATCCGTTAAATATGGCTGGTATTTCGATAAGATCCTTAAATCGGGAAACAAAGTAGTTGGTGCCCAATTCATCAACAAGAAAAAAGAAATACTGATTGTAAAGGCAACACTAACTATTGATGGCACCGATCTCGGTGATGCTTTTGCTTCAGCTGGAGCCAAATATGATATCGGAATGGAAGACAAAGCTTATTCCAATGAATCCATGGCACCGGGCAACTACCTCATCATCCAGGACCTTACCTGGGCTGCCATACTAAAAGACTATGGAGCAGGAGCCGATAAGACCATTGCCCGTCCTGCGAATTATGATTCTACATTGTATTTCTGCTGCTGCACAGATGCCCCCTGCAAAGAAGGCAAACCCTATAATGTTGATGCCAAAAAGATGCTTGATTATGGGCGCATAAAAGGGAACAAATTCATGATCAACTGGCCGGCACATGGAAATGATTTTGTAGGAAATGTAGTAGACGTGGCCCCTATTGAAAGAGAAAGAGCTTTGGAAGGTGCCAGACAAAAAACACTTGGCTTTATCTATTTCATTCAAACCCAGTTAGGGATGAAACATATAGGATTGGCCGATGAATTCCCAAGTAAAGATAAACTGGCGTTGATGCCTTACCACAGGGAAGGAAGAAGAGTAGTTGGACTTGTAAGACTTACGGCCAATTATCTTACAGATCCCTTCAACCAGAAAGAAGCATTATACCGTACAGGCATATCCGTAGGCGATTATCCGGTAGACCATCACCATGCGCCGGAAAAAAGAGCCCCTGGCATCAACTTTCCCAAAGTGCCTTCTTTCAATGTGCCATTAGGAGCTTTGATTCCAAAAGATATCGAGGGATTGATTGTTTGCGAAAAAGGCATTTCGGTTTCCAATATTGTAAATGGTTCTTCGCGTTTACAACCTTGTGTACTATTGACCGGACAGGCAGCAGGAGTGCTTGCAGCAAAAAGCATCCTTTACAGTAAATCACCAAAAGATATTAGTGTACGGGATGTTCAATCTACATTGCTGCAATCATATACTTTCCTTATGCCTTATTGTGATGTGAAGACTACTGATAAAGACTGGATAGCGATTCAAAAAATTGGCGCAACCGGAATATTGAGAGGAACAGGAAAACCAGAAGGATGGGCTAACAAGACATTCTTCTATCCAGATAGCAGTGTCAGCTTTTCTGACCTGGAACTTGGGTTTTATAAATTCTACAAACAATTCCCAACAAACAGAGGGCTAAAAGGGGACCCAGTCACTTATAATGATCTGCTGGTTTTTATTTCCCGCACAGGCAAGAGCATTACCGAATCTCAAAAACAAAAATTGCCCTCAACCAAGATACTTACAAGAAGGGAAATCGCGACTTTGATTAATGAGATTTTAGATCCGTTCCGGACGGAGATTGACATTCGCGGTGCAATTCTGGACTGAGATTATGGACTGGGATTATTGACTGGGAATATTGACTGGGATTATAGGGATTATCCTGGGATTGGCTGGGATTGTTGACTATGATACTTTTGATTTGAATGATTATAATGATTCTTTGAATCTGTTTTTCTTCCGGACTTCCGGTCTTGCGGACTTCCGGACTTGCATTAGTATTTCTTCCGGACTTTCCGACTTTCGGACTTTCGGACTTTCAGACATTCCAACAAAAAAAGCCCTCCAAAATGGAAGGCTCTTAAGTTTTCTATCGGTTCTTAATTAGAACGGAAGATCGTCAACTGGCTCAGTGATATCACTGGCAGAAGGTACATTGCTAGCTGCAGGAGCTGATGTGTAACTGTTTCCAACTCCGCCACTATCTGGTCTTGAACCCAACAATTGAACCCCTAATACCCTTAAGGCAAGAGAAAATCCGTAGAGCATCAGTTTTTGTAAACGTTTGTAAGATCAGGATTTCCTTCCACATATACCTGTTGTACCTTTTTTAAGATAAGGCGCAACAGCTGTACGATCAGACCAATAAGAACAATCTACCCAAATTGTCTTGTCCTTCTGGTTTCCCTGAGCATCGCGAAATTTCTCGGTATGGGCTACACTGAAGTTCATAACATTCTTCCCGTTCACTGTGTTTGTCACGCAATCCTTTCCCAGGTTGCCGATAACTTGCATTTTGATCATAACTTAAAATTTAACTCCGAAAATGATTTGAAAGGGCAATTTACATGTTATACCAACCACTACCTCGTCCATACAACCACTGGGGATAAAATTTAGTTGTAGGAAGAACACAACTGTGGCGATTTGTATAAGTAGCTGGTTGAGCAAGGCGAGTGAGAAAACCTTAAACCCTTGAACTTGCAACCTTAAACATTTCGACTCCAGACTCCCCTACTCCCTGCCACCTGCCCCAACTTCCAACAACCTCCCAAAGAAAATCGCATTCATGAACAACTTTGTTCCCCCTAACCAAAAGGCCCTGAAATTAGGGTTGTCGGCTATATTAATCACTTTACCACTTCCCAGCGGACTAATCACTACAGCCGCTGAATTCTTTATAGCATCAGCATTCGATTTACTTACCCATCCACTTTGTAATGGAGTAGCACCATAATAAAATGGAACTGCAAAAGGATTCTTCCCCTTTTCTGGAAACACCCTGTTAGCTTTAAACAAACTAACTACCTTTTGCGTATAACCATAAGCGAGTGGATTAGTCAGATCAACTTCAGCTCCGAAAATGGCACCACTTACTTGTTGTGCCCCATTAATCTGTTCCCTGTCTACATAACTCAATCTTGCACTACTATCTATTGGAGCGTCTGTTTTCTTGAATGTAATATTTGTCAGTCCATTCTGCGCTGCCCACTGTACAGATTCTTCGGTTGCAATCAACACTCCACCACCCTGTACCCAGGCTCTTAGCTTATCCTTATTCAGTTCACCATAAGATCCTCCAACCATGATGATGGTATTGTACTTACCCAGATCCACTCTGTTAAACACTGAAATTTCTAAATGGGTGGAAGGGATATTCATTCGCTGATCCAATAAATGCCATATCTCACCAGCATCAGTAGCATTAACACCTGCACCTACAATCATAGCAACACTTGGCTTAGCTACAGATAACATCTTACTACTTCCTAAATCGCTACCACTGATAACATTACCCGTTTGCACACCATAAACTGTTAACCCATTCCTTTCAGCAATGCCTTTTATGATTTCGAAAACTCTATCTCCAGTAAGGCGCTGCAAAGAGACAGGAATAACAATAGTTCCATAGTTGAACTTATGAGTACCACCACTCACAGCAATCTCAAAAGGATTACTTGCTACTTTAGTCATTAAACCAGCTTCCTGCATTTCATACAAAGCTTTTGGTGCTAACAATTCATTCCACTCAAATAAATAAGCATATGAGTTGTTTTCACCCAATAGCTGCCCTTTCGGCATTTCTACCTGATCTAACTTATTACCTAAAAGAGATGCATTGAATTTGGTAGCATTCAATTCAGCATAATTAAGTCCAAATGCCAATGGCATTGTCCATGCAGTGATATCATAAAAAAGACTGTCCTTATAATTTAGCGTCTTATCAAAGATGGCATGTATCAACCGGAATTGAGGTTGGTTAGCAGGCACAACAAATCCTTTCCCTTTGCTGAAATTGTTGCCATCAGCATTCACATCTGAATTGAGTTCATAAACATCTATCTGATGTCTGCGAAGCATCTGGGAAAATATCGCTGCTTTTGTTCCATCATCCTGACATCCGAACACGAAGGCTTTGCCAGGTGCTGCTGCAGCTTCTGTGATTGCGGATTTATAGAACTCACGCTGCCAGTCAAGGAATTCCTTACGAAGCACCCTCGCTCCTTCTAATGTAGATAAAGTTGTAGTGAATTGATTACGGATGGTAAATGGAAAACGTAAAATTCCATTGGAAGTCTGTTGAGCATGTCCACGTGAGCTGGCTTGCTCAAACAAAATACCTATAGCGCCATTCACATCGGGATACGTGGAACCCTTACCGTAATAATAATCATCGTAGTTCTCTTTGGTGAAATAAAGCGAACCAATCTTATCTAAATACTGTGCATGGAATTTTGCCAGCTTACCAGTTAGTTCCTGGTTTTTAGCAGGTGTAATTGGATTTACCCTGGAAGGGACACCAGGCTGGAAAAAGAAGCTGGCATTACTACCCTGCTCATGATGATCAGTAAGTATATTCGGCTTCCAGGCATGGAACCATTTGAGACGATTCTGACTTTCCTGATGCACTGCTGGTAGCCAATCGCGGTTAAGATCGAACCAATAGTGATTGAATCTTCCACCTGGCCACACTTCATTAAATTCTCTTGAATTAGGATCTGTTACCAGATTCTTACTCTTATGCTGATTCACCCAGGTAGAAAAACGTTGGAGTCCATCAGGATTGAAGGAAGGATCAAATAAGATAACCACATTATCAAGCAAGTCATCAATGGCTTTTCCCTGAGCTGCTGCCAGATAATAGGCACTCAGCAATGAAGCATTGGCTCCACTGGGTTCATTGCCGTGGATGGAATGTCCAATCCAAACAACGATAGGCATATTTTCTGTAGATAATGAACCAGATTTAGCTGGATCTGTCAACTGCACATGTTGAGTGCGTATCTGTTCAAGATTCTGAAAATTTTTCTTAGAACTTATGATTAGTAATACTTGGGGACGACCTTCATAAGTGAAGCCCATATTCTCCAGCTTCACCCTATCCGGACAAGCAGTAGCAATGGCCTTCATATAATTCACAAGGCGATCGTGGGTTACATGCCATTCCCCCACTTCATGGAATATGATGTCTTTGGGTTTTGGGATAGCGGCATCATAAGTAACATCTTTAGGGAGATAATAACTTAATTCTTGTGCGGAGCTGGTAATGCAAGCGCCCAGCAAAATGAAAAGCAGGGTGAATTTTCTCATACAGTAGTTTTAAACAGTCTAAAAAGTGACTGCTTAAAATTAGGATATTCACCGGGCACTACCCATCAAAACATGCTTGAAAATTCAAATTAATTCTACTTCTTTATCCAATAGTTGAGGATATTATTAGGGAACTCGACCACTACTTTATAAAATCCCGATGGATATTTTGAAGTATCTATTGTAGCTCTTCCATCTTTTACTGCCACTTCAACAACTGTTTTATAGGTATCCTTTCCTCCGGTTCCGAATTGGTTTGTAGAAGTAATCCAAACTATCGCTTTCCCTTTTCCATCCAATACTTTCCAATTAAGGTGCAGCAAATCCTTTTCAGCTACAACTTTTAGCTGTGTTGCCGAGATGGGACCTGTCAATGAAACCCCATCTATTTCCATCAATTGCTCTTTAGGGATATCAATAGAAAGGAAACGAGTGATGGAAGAGAATATATCAACTATTGCGGGCTGCCCTTCCTTAAAATGCTTATTCAGATTATTGGCATTTGTTATAATCCATGTGCCTCTTTCACGATCTGATTGTCCTCCATGATTCTTTCCGGTATTCGCATCCCTGCCATGATCGGTAGTAATGAATAGTTGCCATTCTTCATTGAAATTCTTCTCACGATATTGAATCGCATCCCATATCCTTCCCACCTGTTTATCCATTGTAACTATAGCATCATAAAATTCTTTACTATCACCAAACCTATGGCCCATATCATCTGTGAATTCAAGATACACCCAGGAAAGATCGGGTGCCATTCTTTTGATCACTGATGAAGCGGTATCAGTAACCCTTTCATCAATCAAATGGATATAGTTCGACAACTTATCATGTGGGTATTGAACAGTATCATTCTCCAATCCATCAAAATGATAATCAGGCTGCATAAAACCGGCTGCAGCCGCTTCGCTCCCAATCAATTTTGTCCTGTTATCAAGCCAGGTAGAAAATACTGCTGTGGTCTTTTGAGGATACTGTGTTTTGAAAAAACGAAAGAGGTTCCAGTAATTATAATTTGGGGCTTTTATATCATTATCCCACACATTATGTTTATTCACCCAGGTGCCGGTAAGCAAACTATTATAACCAACGGCGGAAATGGTGGGTGTTTGAGAATAAGCTCCTTTTTCACCTCCAACATATGCTTTTGCATAACCACCCACATTACGGATGGCAGTCAAATTTGGCAAATCCAGTTTTTCTATAACATCTGCTGGAATGCCATCTGCAATTATAAAAATGGCCTTATGCTTTTTTTGTGCCGCTGCATTTACTGTAACAAATGAAAATAAAAGAAGAAAAAATATACGACCCATCCGAAATTGGTTTTAGGAGCTAAAAATGCTGAATACTTCGATCATGGGAAATTAATTAATTATTAATGAAATATAAGCTATCAAATTTCCTTCATAACCTATTGATAGGCAATCTCTGGCATAATGTTCCCAAAAGCGAAAACCAGCCATTTCAACAACCCGTATAACGGTTGTATATTTGCGATTCGCAAAAAATCAAAATAAAAAGGAAAAGAGGTAATGAGTCGCAATGGAAAAGTCTTAGTAGCTATGAGTGGGGGTATCGATAGTACCGTCACCGCCCTGATGCTGAATGACGCAGGTTATGAAGTGATAGGGATTACTATGAAAACATGGGACTATGCCGCCAGTGGTGGTGGAAAGAAAGAAACTGGCTGCTGTAATATCGACAGCTTCAATGATGCGCGAATGGCCGCAGTACAACATGGATTCCCTCATTACATACTTGATATAAGGGATGAATTCGGTGATTTCGTGATTGATAATTTCGTAGATGAATATTTGGCTGGCCGTACTCCAAACCCTTGCGTAATGTGTAATACGCATATCAAATGGAGAGCCTTATTGAAAAGAGCCGATGCGCTGGATTGCGAATTCATTGCAACAGGTCATTATGGAAAGATAAACCGTCACGATAACGACCGATTTTATATCAGCAAAGCAATCGATGAAACAAAAGACCAGAGTTATGTTTTGTGGGGATTGCAACAAGATCTCTTAAGCAGAACATTATTACCACTCGGCCCATATCGAAAAACAGAGATCCGTCAAATGGCATTGGACTATGGCTATCCTGAACTTGCCAAGAAAAGCGAAAGCAATGCGCTGGATTGCGAATTCATTGCAACAGGACATTATGGTAAGATAAACAATCACGATAACGGTCGCTATTATATCAGCAAGCAATCGATGAAACAAAAGACCAGAGTTATGTTTGGTATGATAACGACCGATTTTATATCAGCAAAGCAATCGATGAAACAAAAGACCAGAGTTATGTTTTGTGGGGATTGCAACAAGATCTCTACAGAACATTATTACCACTCGGCCCATATCGGAAAAACAGAGATCCGTCAAATGGCATTGGACTATGGCTATCCTGAACTTGCCAAGAAAAGCGAGAGCTATGAAATCTGTTTTGTTCCAGACAATGACTACAGAGGTTTTCTGAAACGTAAAGTAGAAGGACTGGAAGAAAGAGTAGCCGGTGGGAATTTCGTTGACAAAGACGGAAAGATATTAGGCAAGCATAAAGGCTATCCATTCTATACCATCGGACAACGAAAAGGTCTTGATATCACTTTCGGCAAACCTGTTTATGTAACAGGCATTGATCCGGATAGTAATACTGTTGTATTGGGTGATGAAGAAGACCTGAACCGTCCTGAAATGCTGGTGACCAAACTCAACTGGTTAAAGTATGATGGAATTACTGACGGAATGGAAGCTATCACTAAAATCCGTTACAAAGACAAAGGCACATTAAGCAATCTATACAACCACGAAAAAGGCATTCGTGTGTGCATTTCTTCGAAGATGCTAAAGGCATTGCTCCGGGACAGAGTGCGGTGTTTTATGAGGGGGATGATGTTGTGGGAGGCGGGGTGATTATGAGGGGTTGAGGTAGGGTACCCCCCGACCCCCTAAAGGGGAAGCTAGTTCGATCACTCTATTCTTTTTGGTTAGTCTTTTTTTGTTGCGAGTTGTGGGTTAGAGGTTGCGGGTTTTCAGAGGGCACTTGAAAAATTATATTCAAAGTTTTATTGGTGAGTTCTTTTTCACCCAACTTGTCCCGATTATTTCGGGAGAGAACAAGAGTAATACTGGAGTCCGCGCAGAGTAACTAATAGAACATTATTTTGGATTTCGATTGACTCTGCGAAAACTCTTGTATTTCTCTAGTTCTCTGCGGTAAAAAAAAGCT
>JBGAQE010000177.1:0-9206 GCA_044220885.1 Chitinophagaceae bacterium | reverse complement strand
GGGGGACTCATTTTCATCATCGTACTGACCACTTTTTACACTCCATAAAAAGGCACCCAGAAAAAGGGCAGCCAACAGAAATACTGGCGAAAAAGCAGGATGATAATGGCACTCATAACTCTCTTTGTTTATTTCCTAAACCGCGTAAAAATATCCGGCAGGGCAATGGCATTGTCGCTGACAGACCTCAATGAAAAAAATGATTCTGCTCATAGAGAATTGAATCCTTCATATACACTACAGTTTCATAAAGCAGGCCGATAGATACTGCAGCTAAAAGTTACCAGTAAAATGCTCAGCGAACTAACGGGCATTAGTATTGCAGCCACCATTGGGGATAATAATCCCTGAACGGCAAATGAAATACCTACGATATTGTATAAGATGGATAACACAGAGGCCGCCATCACAATCTTTTTGTTTGCTTTACAAAGCCATATCAGCTTCATGAATTTTGGTAGCTGGCTGGCTTCCAGAATGGCATCACTTGCAGGAGTAAAATTGTTGCTGTCTTCAGTAAGAGCAATACCCACATGGCTTTGCTTTAAGGCACCAGCATCATTTAGACCATCTCCAATCATCATCACTTTGGCACCGCTGTCAGTGCAGTGCTGTATGCGCTATGAAAATTTCTGAGCAGGTTGCTGGTTAAAAGAAGGTGCATAACATCCAAGTAACTTAGTCAGTTCTGCTGATTCGCGCATTATCCCCAGATATTATTGATATTTTATATTTGTTTCCAAGGCTTTTAATAACGGGGCTACAGATTCCCCTGGTGATTACGGATTGAAAAATAACAAACAGGTTCTTCAATAATAACCATACTTGGGTAGCAGGATTGTATTTTTCTTTGCTACCTGATATATAGGATTTCGAACCCAAACATGAGTTGCCCATGAATAACCGCTTCAGTTCCTTTTCCAGCTATTTCCTGGAATGAGGTTACTTCCGGTAACTGCTCTGGAGATTTATAATAATTCGAAATGGCCTTACTTAATGGATGATTACTTTGAGCAGACAATGCAGCAATCGCCTTTCCTGCATCCAGGTAAGTTTCCTCTCATAAACTACTTCTGTATCTTTTGTAGTTATTATGGTTCCAGAGATAGTCAAATACAAAATGATTGATATGGGCGATGTCTTCAATAACCTGTGCATTGCGCAGATAGAACGGTTCCCTTCCTAATATTCTCAGGATATTTCATTGGTAAATGTGTTGGAAAGTAATAAAGCACAGGGTAGGCTACTATAAGCACAGCAGTAATAACATTCCATGCTAGTGCTGTCAGTAAAGCTCCAATAAATGGCAGCTAAGGTTGCAATGCTGAATAATATAAGTGTGAAATAGCGGCTTAATAAATGAACGAATGAAATGCTTTTTGTTTCGGAAGATTTCTTGAACTGATCACCTGCCCACAAACTGGTAAGATAACTTTGTGCCACTTCCTTAATCACTAATAGTTCAATATTGGCTCCAGTTTGTTTTCCACCTGCATAAATTATTTCCCCCATCTCTTTTACAACTGGAATTGATTCTCCAGTTACAAAACTGTAATCGATCAGGGCTTTTCCTCTGGTAAGTATACCATCGGCAGGAATCAGTTCTTCGTTATGAATTAAAAGGGTATCGCCGGTTTTTATATCGGGTAAGGCGGTCGGTACTTCTTTATTGTCTTTCACTACAGTAACCGCAATCGGGAAATAGGAAGTATAATCCCTTTCAAAAGAGAGTTGCTGGTAGGTCTTGTCTTGCAAAACCCTTCCCACTAACATAAAGAATACGATACCGGTCATAGAATCGAAGTAGCCCGATCCTGTACCGGTCAAAACCTCGTAAACACTTCTCCCAAAGGTTACTATTATTGCTAATGCTATTGGAGCATCGATATTGAGGAATTTATGCTTTAGTCCTTTCCAGCCACTAGTATAAAAAGGGATGGCGCTATAGAAAAATACAGGCAGGGCTAATGCAAAACTCAGGTTTCTGAAAACTGACTGAAGCCCCATATCTGCATCAGCTAATCCCAGATATTCAGGGAAACTCAACAACATGATATTGGAGAAACAAAAGCCTACCACCCCCAATTGAATGATCATGCTTCTCTTAATCCTTGGCTTTTCATTCTTCAGGTCGTTCAGACTTATATAAGGTTCATAGCCTATGCTTGTGAGCAATTCTGCTGTTTCTCTGAGGCTGATTTGATTTTCATCAAATACTATTGTCACTTCTTTCGATGTGAAATTCACTTTTGAACTGATAACACCTGGCTGAATATGATGAAGGTTCTCTAAGAGATACAGGCAGCTGCTGCAGTGTACTTGAGGTAGGTAAAAAGTGATATGGGTCTGTGTATTATCCCTGAAATGCACCAGTTTGTCCTGCATTTTCGGATCTTCCAGAAAAGCGAACTTATCTCTTCGTACCGGCTGCCGTTGGCTGATTCCGGGTTTTTCGTTGAGATTATAGTATTCGCAAAGACCGTTTTGGTTTAACAGTTGAAACACCATTTTGCAGCCATCACAGCAAAAAACCTTTTGTTCCAACTGAATCTTGTCGTTGGCGCAATCTTCTCCGCAGTGGAAGCAGGTTAATTGTTGGTTGACGGCAGCTGTAGGCATAGCTTTTCAAATTTCCGCTAAGGTATCTTTGGAGGGTATTGAAGGGCATGAGGCGACTCAGTGGAAACCCTGATATTTATCAGATTATCGCTAAGGCATCCTTATTTTTTATTTCTATCTTTGGCCAGTTCCTTAAATTGTATTGCTAATTCACTGACGCTCATGAAAAAAATACTTGTAATCGACGATAATACTGATATCAGGGAGAATACTGCAGAAATCCTCGTTCTGGCTGGTTATAAGACCTTTACAGCTGAAAACGGGAAAAAAGGCGTAGAAATAGCCATGCATGAAAAACCGGACCTGATTGTATGTGATATAATGATGCCCGATCTGGACGGATATGGAGTAATCCATCTCCTAAAGATGAACCCGGCAACTGAAGGCATTCCTTTCATATTCCTGACAGCAAAAACAGAGAGAAGTGATTTCAGGAAAGGGATGGAAATGGGAGCCGATGATTATATCACAAAACCATTTGATGATCTTGAATTATTACGAGCTATAGAAATAAGATTAAAGAAGACAGCCATATTGATGGATCAATATGCACATGGCGAGAAAGGGATTAATGATTTGATGAAGGACCTGAATAGCAGCGGCCTCATGGAATTAAATCCTGATAATTATGATAGCGAGCATCATTCAAAAAAGCAACTGATTTATTCAGAAGGCAAAAGACCGAAATATCTCTATTTCCTTAAGAATGGCAAGGTGAAGACCTTCAAGGTTCATGAAGATGGAAAGGAGTATATCACAAATCTTTATAGTCCGGGTGATTATATGGGCTATACTGCCTTATTAGAGAACAATAGTTACGATGATACTTCAGAAGTATTGGAAGATGCGGAAGTAGTGATGATTCCAAAAGATGATTTTCTGCAATTGGTATATAAGGATATCAATATTGCCGGTAAGTTCATAAAGCTCATCACTCACGATGTAAAAGAGAAGGAAGAAAGGTTGTTACATCTGGCTTATGATTCTCTTCGTAAACGTGTGGCAAAAGCATTAGTGGATATCCATGAAAAATTCAATAAAGAATCTGGCTTACAACAGATAGATATTTCCCGCGAAGATATTGCCCAGTATGTGGGAACCGCCACAGAGTCGCTGATTCGCACATTAAGCGATTTTAAATCTGAAAATTTACTGGAGATAAGAGAAGGGAAAATCAGGATACTGAATGCTGATAAATTAAAGAACCTGCTTTACTAATCGAAAGTAGCGTTTAATGGTTTTTTATTCCTGATGGAGCTTTTCATCCAATAAGCCCCTTTCTTAATGAAAAGGGAAACGGGTAATTTAAATTTATTCAGGAAAAGATGTTCCACTTCTTCTGCTGTCATTGAATCTTCGATATTGATATCAGTAGTAGTACTACACTCCTTACATAACTCATTGATCCTTACAAATGGGAATGAACCTTTAAGGCTGGCAGATAAGTTCAATTGTTCATTTCCTTTAAATGCGAATTCCAGTTTCCATGATGGAAAGAGCCGGTTGAATTCTTTCTGAATATCACTTAGGTAACTCGTATTGCTGATAGTGAGTTTCATGACCAATGGCTTCTTAGTTAAAGTTCTCTGCATTATTCTTACGCTGCTAATCAAGCCCTTTTTTCTCGTTTGTATAAGAAGCGGAAATTTCTTTCCCGTGATCATTCTGTTGTTTCAGGGTCCAGTTATCTGTCATGGTTGTTTCCAGCCATAGATTACCTGAACGTCTGAATACCTGTACTGATAGTCCGAACCGGTCCATAAATAAGTTCTCCAATTCCCCAACAGTTAATGTATCCGGGATATCCAATTCACCTTCTTCTTTTTTGCGAGACCAGGCATCTTTCAATGATCTGTTTTGAGCAATAAGCATGGTGGCTGGGTAGCGGTCTTTACGTACTTCTCCATTCCTGAAAAACTCAATTTTCAGGTAAGGGAAGGCCGAGGTGAATTCCTGCTGCACATCCTTTATCAGCTTATTAGCATTAATAACCAGATGCATTTGTGCCGTTTTAGTAAACATAAACCGTGATTCTTTCTTTATCATAACCCGGATTGTTATTCCGGGGTACATGTATTATTAATTGGCCATTTATATAATGTGCCGTGATGAAGAGGGTATCTGCATCTTCCGGCAACGAAATCATTTTTTCCCATCGCGATGGGGTGCTTTGTCCATCAAATTCCAGACAATCCGGAATCGGTACCTGGTTACCGGCACTGAACAGCAGTACATGGCTGTCGGTCTGAAGAATGATATCCTCCCTCTTGAAATCCGGTATATTTAATGTTACCAGATAATCTTCGGGTGTGGTCTCAATCTTTACAACCCCCTGATTGACTTTGTTTTCTAAAGAACTTAGTTTGCCCATTTCGGTATTCACCTGTGGGACCTCTCCGATACTCTTATTGATTATTGTAGCAGGTAGCATAGCAAATCGTTTTAAAGAGTAAAAGAAACACTACATCACATTACTCTTCCAAAACTAACTGATGGGTTATGTCAAGAAAATGACTTGCCGGCCTTTACATACTGATTTTTATCAGTTAAAAGCTGGCTTACAGAATTGGTGGAAAGCTTGTTAAGAATCAGTGAAATCTTCGAGGTCGCGACGCTCTTTTTTGGTAGGTCTGCCTACTTTACTTAATCTTTTGCCAGTATGGAAACTAGCCGCCTGGTATCTTATACGATCCAGTTCTTCAGCAGGAGTGATGTCTGTATAATGCTTGATGGCTTCTGAATACTGAACTCTTTTTTCGAGCAAACCGGTAACTTTTATCCTCCATCTTTTTTCTTCTGTCTTCACTTCATATTCATCTCCAATCACAACATTGCGTGAAGCTTTCGCATTCTCACCATTGAATTTAATCCTGCCTTTATCGCAGGCATCACCAGCCTGACTTCGGGTTTTGAAGAGGCGGATGGCCCAGAGATACTTATCTAGTCGTAGTTTTTCTTGCATGATGCTAAATGCTTGATGCTTGATGCCTAGGGCCTAAAGCTTATGATTGTCTTTGGCCCTAATGTATTGAGCTTAATGCCTAATGCTTAAGGCTTAATGCTTATTCAGGTCTTTGACCCGAAGGAGCAGAGCCTCGCAATAGATATAATACGAAGCTCATTACATCCGTGCCGAAGACAAAAATAAGCATTAAGCCTTTAGCATTTAGCATTCAGCACCCACGGGCCAACGACAAACACAAGCCTTAGGCTTTAAGCTTTAGGCCCTAGGCATCAAGCATCAAGCATCCAGCATTCCGCAACAAGCCTCACTTACTAACAACCGCCTCCCTGATCCTCTTCTGCGCATGCGCTCCTAACACATCACCAGATAAGATACCTCCCAATTTCATATTGGCAGTTATTGAGCCTGGGGCAAGAAGAAAATGGCTTGGGTATGAGTGAAAGCTGAATGCATTATTAAGAATTTTTGTTTCGTTGCTGCTGAGGTTTATGAATTCGGCATCAGCTGGGAATGAGTCTTTCATCTTGTCAACTTTTTCCTGCGGCGTATCTGCTGCCATAAACAAGAAGGAGACAGGTAAGTCTTTTACTTGTGTCATCAATTCAGGATAATGGGGCATCTCTGCCATGCAAGGTCCGCACCAGGATCCCCAGAAATCAATAAAAACGTAACGGTCTTTGTATTTATCCAGGATATCAAGTATTCTTTTGGTTATTAAACTGTCTTTGCTTTGTGCCTTTATTTTGTCTATGATATTAACAGCCTGGAAAGGCTTTTCTTTAGAACTCAGGGTTTTCAAATATTCATTCCTGATATAACTATCTGTTATCTTTTTTTCAATGGTATTCTTATAAGGTTCAATTCTTGGCAAAGAAGCGCCAGTTGCAATATTATAAAACATCAAGTCTTTGGCTCTTCCGCTACCATATTTTTCAATCAACCTCATATATAATGGCATCGCATTCAATCCATTTTCCTTTTTTTCTTTTTCGTAAATGGAATTTACGTTTACTGTTATTTCTAAACCACCAGTTATCATTTCCATAAACATGTAGTACTTCGAATTATGTATTGCTGAAGGTGAGTTAAGCGGGATGCTCCTGAAATAATTTACAAGCGTGCTGTCGTGACGATTGAAGTCTCTTTTGGAAGATAAAAGTGTAAAGCAAGTAATATAGCCAGAATAATAGATGATGTCATTCTTTGCCCATGTTATAAATGCTTCCGGTGCCTTATATTCTTTAGCGTATTTCTGAAGTCTTTCCAGTTCCGCTTTCATTTCAATTTGTTTCTGTTTTACATACTCAGGTTCAGTCAACTTGTCTTCTGCATTGTCTGGATTAATATCTAATGGATGAGTGTCTTTATAATCCCTAAACGGCCACATCTGCATGCTTATAATGGAAGAAGGGCCTGTCACTTTCATAGCCTTTCCCAGATTGGAATGTGTTTTCCATATGTTTTCATCAATCGTCAATTTAATATTCTCTCCTGGTGAAGCATATAGTTCAGTATAGTCATCATAATAAATGAATCCGATATCTCCGGCAAAAGGTTGAAATAATGTGATTTTGAAACTTCCATTACGATTGATGGCAAAGGCTGTATCCTTACTTCTTCCATCAATGCCGTAAGTCCTGAAACTGATAAACCCATTACTGTCATTGGGAATATAATTGGTTATTTTCCCATCGATAGTAAATGTCTTATGGCTGTTGAATATTGTTTTACCTGTTTGTCCATTTGCAATTAGATGTAACGAAAAGTTACTGCTGAAAGAATATATCTCATAGAAAGGTTCTTTCAGCTAATGTAAGGAAAGGGGGGGAGGGAGGGGGAGGAAATGTGAATCTGGAGAAGAGAAGTATTAGGTTATAAGTAATAAGTAGTAAGTAGTAAGCAAACAGCCAGAACCTAATAATGATATTTTCATTACAGGGTCTGGCTGTTTACTTATTACTTGTAACTTACAACTTATAACTTACATCTTACAACTACTTTTTCGCAAAGTGCTTATGAAAATACGGTATCGTCTCAATCCCCTTATAGAAATTGAAAATATCGTATTTCTCATTGGGGGAGTGCAGGTTATCGCTATCGAGACCGAAGCCCATGAATACGATTTTGATACCCAGTTCTTTTTCGAAAAGGGAACAAATAGGAATACTTCCACCACCTCTTACCGGAATCGGGTCTTTTCCAAAGGTTTCTTTGATTGCGGCTGCAGCTGCCTGATAGGCTTTTGAGTCTATCGGTGTCATATAGGGTTCGCCACCATGATGTTCCTGTGCTTTGACGGTTACACCGGCTGGCGCGATACTCTTGAAATAGGCCAGCAATTTCTCTGTGATTTTTACAGAGGATTGGTTAGGAACTAATCTGGCTGAAATTTTCGCAGTTGCTTTTGAAGGTAATACGGTTTTTGAACCTTCACCTATGTAACCACCCCAGATACCATTGAGTTCAAGGGTTGGACGGATGCCCGTGCGTTCATTGGTAGTATATCCTTTTTCACCCCCAGAGAGACGGTAGTGTAAGGTCTTTCATGTATTCCTCTTCACTGAATGGAGCCTGTGCCATCTTTTCTCTTTCAGCTGCGGTAGATTCAACCACATCGTCATAAAATCCCGGGATGGTGATATGGTTATTTTCATCATGACAGGAAGCGATCATTTTCGCCAGCATGGTGATTGGGTTAGCAACAGCACCACCATACACTCCACTGTGTAAGTCACGGTTTGGACCTGTCACTTCCACTTCAATATAACTTAATCCGCGTACACCGATATCGATAGATGGAGTATCCATGCTGATCATGGCAGTATCACTGATCAATATCACATCCGCTTTCAAAAGTTCTTTCTGACTGGCAACGAATTTTGCAAGGTGGGGTGAACCGATCTCTTCTTCTCCTTCAATACAGAATTTGATATTTGTTTGCAATGAATTCGTTTGCACCATTATTTCCAATGCCTTTACATGCATGTAGAATTGTCCTTTATCATCGCAGCTGCCACGGGCATATATCTTTCCATCTTTTATTAATGGATCAAAAGGACCGCTATTCCAAAGTTCTAATGGATCGGGCGGTTGTACATCATAGTGTCCATATACTAATACAGTTGGAAGCTTAGGGTCAATCATTTTCTCGCCATAAACTATCGGATGTCCATCGGTAGGGTAGATAGTGGCTTTATCGGCACCAGCTTTCAACAGGCTTTCTTTTACAGCTTCTGCGCAGCGCTTCATATCGTCATTATGTTCACTTCTGGCACTGATGCTTGGTATACGTAACAAGTCTAATAGTTCGTTCAGGAATCGGTCCTTATGCTGTTCCTGATAGGCTTTCCATTCTTTCATGACCAATCGGTTTTATGATGTTAATTATGAGAGCGAATTTAGGGCGTTTTATTATATCAGGCTGTGACGGTGGTTAGGCGGTGTTTTTGATCAGCCAGAATGTTGGTCGCGGTCCAGTCGATTTTCTTTTCAAAAGGTTTCTTCCGAACATCGCAATTTTGTTTGGTACATATACTGCAAGAGAAATCGAGACAACCATCTGAGTGAACGAATAATTCAATGCTATCGCCAAACTGGTTCCTGATTAGAGAACTAAGCGCAT
>JBGAQE010000176.1:0-7188 GCA_044220885.1 Chitinophagaceae bacterium | reverse complement strand
GGTGCTTCTGCTGTTGAATGTCCTATTGGGTGGATGCCTCGACATGAAGACATGGACTGGAGAGGATTGGAATCATACGATAAAGAAACTTTCTCTCATATAATGACAGTGGACAGGGAGCCATGGAAGCAAGAGCTTCTCAGTCATGAAGAATTATTCTCCCGTATGTACGATAAACTCCCGAAAGAATTCTTCTTCATCAGGGAGCTGTTACTCTCCTCTCTGTGGCGTTCTCCAGAACATTGGGGACTGCAGGCAGAACGAGAAGAACAACATTAGAACAAGTAGCTGTGATAAGTGTTAACTTGTCACAGCTTTTGTTGTATCTCAAATCTTATTTATGGATTGGCTTATCAGTCTTTTCAAAGAGCCGGGCGTGGCCCAGTCTGTAGTTATTTACGGATTGGTGATGGCCATCGGTATCTGGTTGGGAAGACTTAAAATAGCTGGCGTTTCATTAGGTGTTACCTGGGTGCTTTTTACAGGTATCCTTTTCTCCTATGCCGGTATCTTAGTTAGTAAGGAAACAGAACATTTCCTGAAAGAATTCGGATTGATTTTGTTCGTGTATTCTATCGGTTTACAGGTAGGACCCGGTTTCTTTGCTTCCCTGAAAAAGAACGCACTTGGCAATAATATACTCGCCACCATTGCCGTGGTAAGTGGTGTTATCATCACAGTGGTCTTCTTCTACTTATCCGCATTCCCCATGAGCACCATGACCGGTGTAATGAGTGGTGCGGTTACCAATACTCCTGGATTAGGTGCTGCACAGGCAGCAGTAAAGGATCTTCATATAGGCGGTTCCGATACATCGCTTATGACATTGGCCTATGCCGTCGCCTATCCCTTTGGTGTTTTTGGTATCATCATAGCCATGTTATTATTGAAGAAATTGTTTGGAATAAATCTCGACAGAGAAAAAGAATTACACCGCAAACTCGATGTACTCAGATCAAACCGACCTGTTTCCCTGCATTTAATTCTTGAGAATAAACAACTGGATGGAAAGCCATTACGGGTGTTATTTGATTTATTAAAAGAACCTATTGTTGTATCCAGGCTTTCACATGATGGTGTCATTTTCACTCCTTCTCCCAGTACCGTTTTAGCTGAAGGAGATATCCTATTGGTTGTTGCTTCAAGAAAAGAAATGGAGCAATTGAAATTGCTGATAGGTCCAGAAAGTGACTTCAACCTGAAAGATGAACCTGCCAGTAATCTGATATCAAGACAGATTGTAGTTACAAGAACTGAGGTGACACATAAGAGACTGAGATATTTTCCCGAGTTCCATCAACATGGATTTACATTAACCCGCTTGAACCGTGCTGGAATCGAAATGGTGCCACATGGTAATATCTTCCTTCAATTAGGAGATACTATAAAAGTGGTCGGAACAGCGGAAGGTGTGCAGAATGTAGCCGATGCTGTTGGAAACTCATTAAAGAAACTCGAAGCACCAGACATCGCTCCTATCTTCATGGGTATCGTATTGGGCGTAATATTGGGAAGCATCCCTTTCCATTTCCCCAACATACCTGTATCCGTAAAAATCGGTATGGCAGGTGGACCCTTGATAATTGCTCTCATATTGAGTCGCTTTGGAAGTCTTTTCTATCTGAATAACTATACCACCAATAGTGCCAACCTTATGATCCGTGAATTAGGCATCGCCTTATTCCTGGCCAGCGTTGGTTTGGGCAGCGGACAAAACCTTACGCAAGCTTTTGCTGATGGCAGTGGATGGAAATGGATGGTGATGGGAGTATTCATCACACTTATACCTTTACTAATTCTTGGTTATGTAGCCCGCTATTTCTTCAGAAGAACCTATTTCGAAATCTGTGGCCTTTTAGCAGGTGCATCTACCGACCCTCCTGCCCTAGCCTTCGCCTTAAAAACAGCAGGCAATGATATTCCCTCTGCAACTTATGCTACGGTGTATCCGTTGGCGATGATATTGAGGATTGTGGCGGCGCAACTCTTAATCTTAGCGTTTTCATAGGTAGTTTGGTTCAATAGGTTCAAAAAGTTCAAAAGGTTACCCCCCGCCCCCCTAAAGGGGGAGCTAGGTCGATCACTTTAATTAAATTCAGTTAGTTCTTGGGATGAGTTTAAAAGTTTAAAGTTCTGAAGTGAATCTTTTTGAATAATACTTAAGACCATGTTTGGAGATATTTTTTTTACCGCAGAGAACAAGAGAAACAAGAGTTTTCGCAGAGTCATTCCTATCGCCTAATTAGAGGCTACGACCTACTCTGCGTGACCTCATGTATTTCTCTTGTTCTCTGCGGTAAAAAAAAATACAACCTTAAAAATGGCAACTGAATACTTGAGATGTTACAATGATAAACCCACAACTCGCAACTCGAAACCCACAACTTCAAACAGGCAAACTGTAATTAGAAAGCCTGCCCGATCTAGCTCCCCCTTTAGGGGGTCGGGGGGGGGTAACCTTTTGAACTCCTTGAACCTATTGAACCTTCCTATCCATTCCACCAATACGTAAACTTCAACACCAACGCCCTGTTCCTTATCCCAAACGGCGCGGCATAATAGTTATCGGTGTATACGATGTACAGATCTGAAGCAGGACGATACCGCCATTGAAAACGGGTATTCAAATTCATGTTCTTTTGCTGGTCGTTATACTGGAAGAATGTGGTGAAGAATAATTTGTTGGTGAAGGTTACATCTACCCTTGGTCCCACTAACCAGAAATTTACGTTACCCCATGGCTTGGGGAGATTAATATAGTTGTAGCTGGTACTTAAAGCTATGTTTACAAAGGGCTGGAAGCGATACCCGAATTCAGTAGTTATATTCAATCTTTTTCCATCGGCATAATAACCACCATATCTTGTACTGAGACTATACGTGAAATGCCGTTGAGGTTTTGATATCAGGTCGGCACCGAAAGCATTCCATCTGTGTTTGCTTCCTGTAGCCAATGTATCCTTTCCTGAATTAGTGGGATCGAATGGATTCAACAACTCCACATAATCATGCGCCACCCATATATCACCTGATGCCTGATTACGGAAATTCAAGAGATATGCTAGGAAAGTTTCATTATCCGTTTGGTGCATCGAAGAATTAAAATAGTAAGTAGAACTCAATTTGAAACCATGACTCACCAATGGTCCGCCTTTTGGAAATACCAGATACTGCGCTTGTGGATTTAACTTGATATAATTTTTACGGGGTACATACCCTACTTCTGCACTATAGCCCTTCCCAACATATTCATGTTGCCATCCTAAAATAAGATGTCTGCTGTTATATTGCAGATTCGCAGCATGCACCCAATTATTGCCTCCACCACCGGGACTAAATGATTTCAACAGCAAAGCCTTGCCTGTCCAGATATTATTGGAAGAAGCCAGATTATATTCGAAACCGAAATTGCGATTGTACTGACTGAAAGTTTGTTTGCCCGAATCTGCCCCATCATAATTCAGGGATTGCTTATTGATGAAAAGGAATCCGAAATTGGATCGGGAGAAAACTCTTCGCTGCAAGGCCATTACAGTAAAGTTCTGTGCAGGCAGTCCTACTGAATCGACAGCACCCGTCTGCATATTCATTACGCCCATCCGCCAGTCCTTATTGAGCTTACCACTCAATCTTGCACCAAAACGTATCGGGGCATTCAATCCAATTCTTCTTGAGAAGAAGGGTCTGATATTCGAATAGCCAAAATTGGAAAAATGATCTCCATTCTCGAGAAAGAACTGACGACGTTCGGGGAAGAATAATTCAAAACGATCGAGGTTGGTCACCTGACGATCCACTTCCACCTGAGAGAAATCCGGATTGACAGTAAGGTCCAAATTCATCGCAGAACTCACGGCGATCTTTGCATCTACTCCAATATCCTTTCTGTAAACGGCAGGCGTCTTTCCTTCATAGTTTTTACTAACTCCACCAAGAACATAAGGGATAACAGAGATATTGGTGCCAGCATCCGGCGGTGCCTGATCCCATACTAAAGTGCCGGTATAAGCCAGGGAGGCTGTGGGAAATTGTCTTGGTATCGGCGTCCAGCTAGATTTTTCAGCAACATGAATATCCAGTCGGCTGAAGTTAATACCCCATTCTTTAATTCCTTTCTTATATCGAATGGATTTAAAGGGAATGGCTGCTTCAAAAATCCATTTATCGTCGTAGTTCTTTACGAAGGAAGTCCATTTATTATCCCAGCTCAGGTCCACTTTACCACCATCATACATGGTACCATCCCATTGGGCTCCTGCAGCATTAGCACCGAAGGAAAACCCATTGGTAAGGTCATCAAAGGGATCCATGAACAAGAGGAAATTATCGTTCTTGCCGAAATTGAAATCACGCTTTAATGACTCCACCTGGTAGGCTTGTCCTGTTTTGTGAAGACAGGTTGCCATCAAATACAGGTTATTATCATCATAAGTCATCCTCACTTCGGTACGCACATTGGCACGACTGGTATCCATCGGCAATACCATGAAGAAATCAGTTGCAGCAGCGGCTGATAACCATCCTTCTTCGTCCATTACACCATCGATCTTGATAGGGTTATTTGTCTTTTGGATATGGAGTTGATATCCTTGATTCTTCTTTTGACCGTAAGAAGTAAAGCAGGCAAGGAATAGAATACTGATGAGCCAATATTTTCTCAATGACAGATCGTTTTGAATTGAGATGCCAAGTTACGAACAATGTTTCTTTCGAACATGTTTCTTCGAAACATGTTTTGTATTAACAGGATTTAAAGGATGGAAGGAAATACAGGATTAACAGCCAATACAGACTGGGATTTATTTGATTTATGGGATTAGCTGTGATTAAGGTCTGTCTTCGACAGATTTCTGTTTTTACGATTCAAATAATAAATCCTGTTCATCCTTAAATCCTTTAATCCTGTTCCAGACAAAGAAAAAAATCATTTTCAAGACAATTTCTGTAGTTTCTTCGAATTCAATGAATTTCAAGCTTACTTAAGCTGTACCCATTTTTACTTTTTACTTTTAATTTTTGACTTTGTATATTGAAATCAAAAATGCAGCGTGTCTTCTTATTTATAGCGTTATGGAGCCTGTTCGCTTTCACTCATGCTCCTTCTCTTCTAGAAAATCCGATTGCGAAAGAGCTATTAGTAGAAGGACGCGCTTTGCCCAATGCCGAAGGACAAATCATTCTTATAGGCTCAGCTTCATCTGTGAGTTTATTATTTAATGGAGATAGCTGTGTAGCACAATTAAGAAACCAAGCCAATGGAGATGATTATAACTATGTGTCTATTGAATTAGACTATGCTTATTATGGCAGATTTAAAGTAAGTGGAAATAGTTCCAGCTATATCACAATAAAAGCTACTCCATCCAAAACACCGCATTTGTTGAAAATCTTCAAAGCCACAGAAGCGCAAAACGGAATGGTGATTGTAGAAGGATTCAAAGCAGAAAAAATCAGGAAACCTTCTGGCAAGAAAAAACCTTTGATAGAATTCATTGGCAATTCCATCACCTGCGGCATGGGAAATGATATCAGTGAAACTCCTTGCGGCGGTGCCAAATGGTACGACCAGCACAATGCCTATTTCGCTTATGGACCCATATTATCGAGAAAGTTGGATGTGAATTTTATGCTGAGTTCGGTTTCAGGTATAGGTATTTATAGAAACTGGAATTCAGACGGTCCTGTTATGCCGGAAGTATATGAATCGGCCTATCTCACAAAAGACAGTAGTCAGCGTTGGAATTTCAAAACAAATACACCTGATATAGTGAGTATCGCTCTAGGCACCAATGATCTTTCAGATGGAGATGGCGTCAAGAAAAGGTTACCATTCGATTCCAGTCTATTCGTGACAAACTATATCAAATTCCTGAAAACCGTTTATTCGCATTATCCAAAAACGCAGGTTGTCCTATTAAGCAGTCCCATGTTAGACGGGCAAAAAGCAAAGCTATTATTCAATTGTATGATAGCGGTAAAAGAAGAAGTCACGCTCTCTGTTCCTGGCATAAAACCGATTGCATTGTACAGATTCAAACCCATGCAGCCTAAAGGCTGTTCGTATCATCCTAGCAAGGAAGATCATCAGGTATTGGCGGATGATNGCAGAAAAAATCAGGAAACCTTCTGGCAAGAAAAAACCTTTGATAGAATTTATTGGCAATTCCATCACCTGCGGCATGGGGAATGATATCAGTGAAACACCCTGTGGCGGAGCCAAATGGTACGACCAGCACAATGCCTATTTCGCTTATGGACCTGTATTATCCAGAAAATTGGATGTGAATTTTATGTTGAGTTCGGTATCAGGAATCGGCATTTACAGAAACTGGAATTCAGACGGTCCTGTTATGCCGGAAGTATATGAATCAGCCTATCTCACAAAAGACAGCAGCCAGCGCTGGGATTTTAAAACATATTCACCAGACATCGTAAGTATCGCGCTTGGTACCAATGATCTTTCAGATGGAGATGGTGTCAAGAAAAGACTACCATTTGATTCCAGCTTATTCGTAACTAACTATATCAAATTCCTGAAAACTGTTTATTCGCATTATCCCAAAACACAGGTAGTTTTATTAAGCAGTCCCATGTTAGACGGACAAAAAGCAAAGCTATTATTCAATTGCATGATAGCTGTAAAAGAAGAAGTAACGCTATCTGTTCCCGGAATAAAACCAATTGCCCTATACCGCTTCAAACCCATGCAGCCGAAAGGATGTTCATATCATCCCAGCAAGGAAGATCATCAGGTATTGGCGGATGAGTTGGAGGGGGTGTTTAGGGAGTTGGTGGGGAGGTGATTAATTAATTATTCCAAAATCTAAACATTAGACACAAAGTAATGTGATTTAAGGGTACAAGATGGAGGAGAAATTTTAAAATAAATAGTCATATAATGAAGAAACTAATTACCATATTAATAATACTAAGTTCTTCAATATATAGTATTTATTCTCAAAATAAAACCATTAAAGGAAGGATCATCGATGAACATTTGGAAATAATACCTGGCGTATCGATTATAATAACAGATACAGTTAAAATCGGATATGCAGATTTAAATGGCTTTTTCGAATTAGACGTCCCAATTTCAGTAAATAAAATCATGTTTTACTTTCCTGGAATAGAAACTGCAATAATCAATCTATCGGACAACTGTGATAAAGTAGACCTTGTAATGATGTA
>JBGAQE010000175.1:2385-7409 GCA_044220885.1 Chitinophagaceae bacterium | reverse complement strand
GTGCCGTTGTTAATATAACTATCGGTACTGGCATATTCGTATTGCCGGCCCTGGTGGCTGAACATCTGGGAGCTGCTGCTATTATTTGCTTCTTTATTTGTGGTTTATTGATTTTTTTAATTGGATTGTGTTTTGCCGAAGTAGGTAGTAAGGTTACGGGTAGTGGTGGAACTTATACCTATATAGAAACTGCCTTTGGACCCTTTGCCGGCTTTCTGGCAAATCTGATATTCTGGTTGGGCTCTGGTGTAATCTCAGATGCCGCAGTAGCAAATGGATTATCCAAAACCCTGGGTTATTTTTTTCCTCTAATCGACTCCTCATCAGTGAGGCCATTTTTCTTTTTATTCTTATTTGGTGGATTAGCCTATATAAATATAATCGGCACAAAGAGCGGCTTGCGATTTATCATTATAACAACTATAGCTAAAATAATACCTCTCATTCTGCTTATTTCGTTTGGTGCCAGTCATGTATCAGCAGCCAACCTGGAATGGAAAAATTCTTTTACCCTGAATGATATAGGATCCACATCATTGATTCTGTTTTATGCATTCCTGGGAATTGAAACCGTTGTCAGCAATAGCGGGGAAATAAAAAACCCATCCCGGGTAATGCCGCTGGGTATACTTTCAGGACTTTCCCTGGTTTTGCTGCTTTATATTTCAATCCAAATAATAAGTCAGGGAATTTTAGGTGATAATTTGCAGCTGTATAAGGAAGCCCCCCTTTCTGAAGTATCTAAAAGGCTCTTTGGTTTGTTTGGTGTTACTTTGGTAACTATTGGTATTGCCATCTCTATGCTTGGAACATTAAGCGGCCAGATATTGGCCATCCCTAGGGTGATCTTTGCTGGAGCAAGAGATGGTATCTTTCCTCCCATTTTTGGTAAGGTACATTCTAAATATTTTACCCCTCATTTATCCATCATTGTTTATGCTTCTATAGGTTGCTTTTTTGCTGTATTTGGAACCTTGAAGCAATTAGTAATCATATCCAGCGCCGCAAGTTTATTGATTTACCTGGGTGTTGTATTGGCTACAATAAAGCTCCGATATAGAAAGTCAGCTGCTACAGAAAAGGGGTTTGTAGTTCCTGGTGGATTGGTGATACCCATTGTAACTACTGCTATTATAATCTGGATACTTTCCAATTTGTCGAAGGAAGAATTGATTGGAAGTGGAATAGCCCTGCTGTTATTATCAATTGTTTATATATTGATGAATTGGATCAAGAAGAAAAACTATAAATCAAACTTTAATAAAAGCAATTAAGGCAATATCAGTAGGTTTCTTAATAATGCTATTTGCTCCTGGCTTTCTATTTCACATTTTACTTTTTTGTCTAAATTTATTCTTTATTTAATATTTAGATTGGACATGCGATCACTTAAACTGACATTCGCTTCTTTGTTAATCATAGCCAATATCTTTGGACAAGCTACATCCTCCAAATTGCATATCACACCGCTTACGGGTGATTTTTATATTTTCACCACGTACAATTCTTATAAGGGAGAAAGGATTCCTTCCAATGGTATGTATTTAGTTACTTCAAAAGGCGTTGTATTATTTGATACTCCCTGGGATACGACCCAGTTTCAACCATTGCTGGATAGTATAAAACAAAAACATAATAAATCAGCTATTCTTTGTTTTGCTACCCATTTTCATGACGACAAAACTGCTGGACTGGAATATTATAGAAAGAAGGGTGTTAAAACATATACAACAGTCCTTACCGATGAATTAAGTAAAACAAATAATAAGAAAAGAGCTGAATTCCTGATGACAAAGGATACTGTTTTCAGTATCGGGAATTATTCTTTCGAAACCTTTTACCCAGGCCAAGGGCATACCCCTGATAATATCATAATCTGGTTTAATAAGGAGAAGATACTTTATGGAGGTTGTTTGATCAAGTCATATACTGATGAAGACCTCGGCAATCTGGGAGACGCTAATAAGACCGAATATGCCACTACTATAAAGACTGTACAAATGAAATGCCCTCAACCTAAGTTTGTAATTGTGGGGCATGGTGATTGGAGCAATATAAAATCACTAGATCATACATTGATGATGGCTGAGGAGTTGAAAAGGAAGAACTAGTATTTTTAACTGGGATTTATAACTGAGATTGTTGGGATTTAAAAGATTAGCTGGGATTGTTTGTCTTGAGCAGGATTAAAGAATTTAAGGAAATACAGGATGAACAGCTAATACAAGCTGAAATTTATGTGATTCATATTATTAGCTATGACTGCTCTCCGTCGCAGTGTCTCCCGCACTGCATCTACCATTATCAAGGGGTATGAAGGGGACACTGCGATGTATCGGAGACCAAGACCCAACAGCCAATGACCCAACAGCCAATGCAGACTGGGATTTATTTGATTTATGTGATTAGCTGTGATTGTCTTGAACAGGATTGAAGGATTTAAGGAAATACAGGACGAACAGCCAATACAGATTGGGATTGTTGAAATTATTCTGTGATTTGCTGTGATTTTATCCCGCTGCAATGTCCCTTTCTTATTCCTGAATGTATATACAATGAGGGTGACACTGACACAGGGTTTGGAGGTGTGTGAAGAAAAGCACCTTAGCGGTAAAATCCCAGCTAATCTTTTAAATCCCAATAATCTCAGTTATAAATCCCAGTTTGTATTGGCTGCTTATCCTGTACATCTCTGTTATTTTTTCCTCCAGTATTTCTCTTCGACTGCCTTTACAGCTTCTTTAAAAATTAAGCATTTGGAAGTGGGTGCTGTAAAAATGAAATGACAGATTGTGGTAAATCCACATAACTAGGTAATGATAATAATTCAATATATACCTCATTTGCACTAAATTCAATTTTTAACAATACAATTTGGCTTTCAAATTCCTGAATAGTAAATAATGAAATCGACTTATTTTATTTATTTCTTTATGCTGTTGATAAGTCTGCAATCCAGGGCCCAGAGTTCAGATTTGCCTTTTTCATCAATTGATATGCAAGCAATGTGTAAGTCGCTTGGTACCGAGAAACGCATTGTTGGATTGGGAGAGTCGACTCATGGAACTAAAGAATTCACTACAATTAGATCGGAAATTGTTAAAGAACTTGTTACTGTTTATAATTATCGGGCGCTGGTTTTGGAGGCTGAGTATGCACCTGCCACAAAAATTAACGAATACATTCTTACAGGCAAAGGAGATATAGAAAGGCTGCTGACCAACCTTCGGCTTTGGCCATGGATTCATGAAGATTTCTTAGCTCTTTTACGGTGGTTAAGAAGCTATAATGAGCTGCATCCTACAAGCCAGGTACAATTTTATGGTATGGATAGCCAATATTCGGGTTTATACGCTAAGAAAGATTCAATCCTGCTTTATTATCCCGAAATCGGGAAAACGATGTTTGAAATAATTGAATGTACTGGCAAGCCTAAGGAAAAAATTGAATCTCTACAATTGTTATCAACGAAAATGAGTGAAAATGCAAAGAGCATCGATTTGCAACTTCAGTATTTTATATTATGTCATATTAATAAATTATCGAAATTAGTAAAGCAGAACTACAGTATACGAGATGAAAATATGGCGCATTTTGTTCAACTCTTGCAAAAGAAAAATAATGATACTTTAAAAATGGTTTTGTGGGGGCATAATGATCATATATCTAAACGAGGGGCATCATTAAATGAGCGGACTGCCTTAGGCCATTATCTTTCATTAGAATATGCTAATGAATATTCATCAGTGGGTCTGGATTTTAAAGAAGGGGTTTTCATGGCGGTTGATAGTGAAAAGATGAAAGAAAGAAAAATAGAGTCGTTTAATTTAAGTCCAACAAAAGAAACATTGGCTTCTACTATTGACTTTCGGGAGAAGGATTTTGTAATTGTAAATTGTAAAAGTCTTCGAAAGTCTTTTTTTGTTAATGCTATAGGGGCAGTTTATGTGATGAAGCCTGATACCCGAAATTCGTTTTATTCAAAAATCACAAAAGATGAGCAGTACGATTATTTGATAATTTCCCAGAAATCAACATGTATCAATCTTTTGCCTATGTACTTAAATAATTAATGATCTACTGGAGGGTTTGGTTTTTGAGATGTTAGATGGATAGTTGTTAGTTTGCAAATGAGTACTTGCATTATATAAGGACAAGATGAAGTTTCAAACAAATATTATATTATTTTTTATTTCAATTCCGTTTTTCGCTCAGGACACTACAAGAATTTTACTGTTAAATGATTCTGTCATAAACCATCTAAATTCAGTAGATAATAAAAGAAACTACAACCTTATTGACACAGGGTTTGCTTTTTTTTATCAACAGGCATGTTCTTTTGCATTAAGTAACGATAAAGAGAAGTCCTTCGTTTATTTGAAGGAAGCTATTAAGCGAGGAGCAGCAGGAGAGGACGTTATTACTGATACCGACTTTGATATTTTGAGGTTAGATGTGCAAGGATGGAGTGTTATTGATTCCTTGTTGAAGGTGCAATATGCTAATAGAAATGCTGGAATTACAAAACTTGACTTAGGGTATCAACTTTGGCTAATGGGAATTGAGGACCAGCGAAGCAGGACCTTAAGAAAGAATTATAAGTTGCCCGGCGCTCTAATTACGGATATTGCAAAGCATAATGAAAATTTGGCGCAGGTAAAAAAAATTATTAAAATTTCAGGATGGCCAAAATACAGTGAAGTGGGTTTAGAAGCTGGGAATGCCGTATTTTTTATTTTCCAGCACGATGATGCTAAAAACATAAAAACGGTACTTCCTCTTTTAATCGAAGCAGCTAAAGCAGGTGAAGCAGATATAAAAAATGCTGCGATGATGATTGATAGATATTTGGCATATACCGAAAATGTTCAAATTTATGGCACTCAGGCTGTTCGTAAAATTAAACCGGGCCAGAATAGGAATGATGTTCCGTTAATGTTATATCCGATTGTGGATGAAGAGAGACTGATAGAAAGGAGAACTGCTTTAGGTATGGTAGATTTTTTGGAGAATTGTAAACGGCT
>JBGAQE010000175.1:0-2324 GCA_044220885.1 Chitinophagaceae bacterium | reverse complement strand
GTAGTTTATATAAGTATAAAAGACCGACCTGAGTATAAAAAAATTGAAATAAAGAAAAAATGGATAGATGCAGGATATTTTCTTGTCAAATAATATATGCATAACCTATAGCAGTTCTCTCTCAGTACATCTAATATTAATTTGCAGCTAATCCCATAAGTCAAATACATCCAGGTCTCTACTAACTTTTAAACCTTTGTTTTCTATTCTTTCCAGTGTCCCCTTCTTACACTTTGATTGTATGATATGCAGTACAGAGACACTGCGACGGAGATAAGAGGTGCGTGAAGACAAGCACCTCAGCGGCAAATCCCAGTTAATCTTTTAAATCTCAATAATCTCAGTTATTAATCCCAGTCTGTATTGGCTGTTGGGTCTTGGTCTCCGATACATCGCAGTGTCCCCTTCATACCCCTTGATAATGGTAGATGCAGTGCGGGAGACACTGCGACGGAGAGCAGTCATAGCTAATCATATGAATCACATAAATTTCAGCTTGTATTTGCTGTTCATCCTGTACATCCCTTCATCCTTTCCATCAAGGTCTTGTATTGGCTGTTAAAGGTCAATCCCAGCTAATCACATAAATCAAATGAATTCCAGTCTGTATTAGCTATTCATCCTGTATCTCCTTAAATCCTTTACTCCTGTCCCAAACAAATCCTGTTTCGAAGAAACATCCTTAAAATCCAACTCAAGTAAAACAATCCCATCAAATCTCAGAGTAATCTCATAAATCCCAGTTAGTATTGGCTGTTCATCCTGTATATCCCTGTTATCCTTTCCATCAAGGTCCTTATTCCTGTTCATCCTACGTCATATTTGCACTAACTTCGATTCTAGTCTGGTTTGCTATCCTCGTCCTTGTACCTATCGCAGTTTAAAATAGTGGAATATGAAAAAGCATTTAAAAATCCCTCTTCTCTTAGTACAAATATTGCTATTGCCTGTTTATCCTTGTTTAGCTCAGAATAACCTGCCACCCCAGTGGAGCAAAGGCGTTGTCTGGTATCAGATATTTCCAGAACGATTCAGCAATGGAGATCCCTCTAATGATCCGAAAGTTTCTGACCAAAGCGGTGCTTATCCCTTTGATGACAAATCCCCGTTTCAGATTCATCCATGGACAAGCGACTGGTATCAGTTACAACCCTATGAACAGAAAAACGGGAAAGATATTTATTTCAATATTCAGCGCAGACGATACGGCGAGGTGATCTGCAAGGCATACTCCAATAAACTCGACTATATTCAATCGATGGGTGTTAATGCCATCTATCTGACACCTATCTTCTGGTCGCCTTCCTCTCACAAATACGATGCATTGTGTTATCACCATGTGGATCCAACTTTCGGTCCCGATCCGCTGGGGATGAAGAGATGATGAAAAAAGAGAATCCATTACAACCAGAAACCTGGGTTTGGACAAAAACAGATCTGTTGGCGTTGAAACTGATAAAGGAAGTACACAAAAGAAAAATGTACATCATCTTTGATGGCGTATTCAATCATTTGGGAGTTAAGAACTTTGCCTTTCAGGATGTCGTTAAAAATCAACGAGCTTCTCACCGCAAGACTGGTTCGATATAACTAGCTGGAGAGATGGTTCGGCAGGGACCAAGTTTGAATATAAAGGTTGGTTTACAGGTAAAGACATTACCCGAATTGAAGGAAGATACAGGTGGTATTGTTGCAGGACCGAAACAATACATTTTTAATTCCACTATGCGTTGGATGAATCCGATGAACAAGGGTATTGAAAATGGAATTGATGGCAGGCGGCTGGATGTAGCCTATGATGTGGCTCATCCTTTTTGGAAAGACTGGCGCTCATGGGTTCAATGTGCTTGAAATGCTTATCTCACTGCAAGAATTGGTGTATCCCATTGAACAGACAAAACCTTATTTAAGAGGTGATGAGTTTGATGCAATAAAAACGGTACAATTTCGCTTTCATCATGCACGATTTTTTGTGCAGGATTCAACTCAGTTCGAGCGTAACGGATTTCGATCGAAAACTAAAGAGTTGCGCGATGCTTTTGGTGAAGACAGCATTTAATATGCAAAACCTGATGAATAGTCATGATGCCACCCGCCTTGCCAGTGCGGTTGCAAATCCCAGATGGCAAAGTTTGGTGATTGAAATGTTCAATTGGAGCCAGAAGAGCAATAACAGAAAATTAACAATGCACAAAAACCTACAACAGAACAAAGACAAATGAAGCTGATATTAGCTTTTCAAATGCTTTACCTGGGATCACCAATGTTTTTTACGGAGATGAAGCCGGTATAATGGGAGCCAACGATCCCGACTGTCGCAAGCC
>JBGAQE010000174.1:0-7295 GCA_044220885.1 Chitinophagaceae bacterium | reverse complement strand
TGGTGACTTAGCAATCCCGGCTTTGTTTTATCAATTCTCCAGGAATAAGCATTCATCAATCCATCGTTGGTAGAATCCATCGGTTGATACATCCACATGGGTTCAGCAACATGGATGTTTACAGGCATTCCCAATTGACCGCATTTCTGAAACAAGGGTTTCATTCTTGGATCATCTACATGCATTCCCAAAGCTGGTACAGGTCCGGAATATGTTTCCCCTAAGCCTTTATCACCTAATTCTCCGACACCTTTTGCTCCCGCTTTATAACATCTCTCTAATTCCCTTACCGCTTTTTCAGACCATCCGGGTTCCTGATAGCCGGTATAATCAAATCCGCACCAAACTTCAAAGCGATTGCTAAACGGTTTATAGATATTACAGATCGTGTCAAATTTTTTTCCAGTCTGATAAGAGAGAATTACCGTTTTTGCAATTCCGAATTGGTCCATGATTTTTATCCATTTCCTTATGCCTTCTTCAGTTAATGCATTTGGATGGGCATGCATATCAATAACCGGGAATTTTGCTTTTCCAATTGTAGTTATTGGAATTTTATAAATCGATTCTGGTCGGTAATTCTTTAACAGTACTGTTTCAGCATCCTGTGCATAAGCAATATGACAGAATAGTAAAATGAGGGAACTAATAATTATAGATGAAATATTCTTTGGAGTCATGGGAATCGTTTTTGAACACAAAGCTATAGTGGTCAGGAGAGCACTTTTGTGGTGCCGCCTTTTTCTAATGAAATATCTATGGGTTTATTTGTTTTCCAGGAGCCTCTTGTGAAGTCAGGAATATCAATAGAATTGGATCTGTTTGCCACCGACCATTCACTTAATGGGGCTATAGCACTCCAGGATGCGGCATCATATACATCAATATCCAAAGGCAAACCATTCCTGAGACAATCAATCGTTCTCCAATCCATAAGGAAATCCATTCCCCCATGTCCACCCAATTGTTTTGCCAACTCACCCACTTTTTTTACTATAGGAGGTTGATATTTCTCTTCCAGTTTCTTATATTCTTCATTTGTCTGCCATTCTTCATGACCAAATGCTATGCGCCCTTCTCCAGGATATTTAAGGGCTGATCCAATTGTACCACTTACTTTGAATATCCTTGAATATACATTTGGGGAAGTTACATCGTGCTGTAACATTATTGTTGCTCCTTTGGCTGTCCTGATGGTAGTAGTATTCATATTGCCCCTATAATTCTTATTGGCAAAGGGCTTATAGTAATCGTCTGATGCCGCTAGTGCTTTTGCCATATTACCCATTTGAAAGTCTTTTCCGGAAACAGCAACCAGATAATCCATCCTATCGCCCCGGTTTATATTCATTGTTTGGGCGATAGGTCCTAATCCGTGTGTGGGGTAAAGATTACCGTTGCGGAAGTTCTCTTTCAATCGCCACATATCATAATACTTGTCTTTTGAAAAATTACCTTCCAGTAATGTATGAATATAACCCCCGTCGGCATGAACAATTTCTCCCATCAATCCTTGTTGGGTGAGGTTAAGTGTTAACAGTTCAAAGAAATCATAACAGCAATTCTCCAGAATCATACAATGTTTGCGGGTCTGTTCTGAAGTTTCTACCAATTGCCAGCATTCTTCAACAGTTTTTGCTGCTGGTACTTCAATACATACATGCTTTCCTTGTTTCATGGCATATACAGCAATTGGAGTATGTAGTGCCCATGGGGTGGCAATGTATACCAGGTCGATATCTTTTCTGTCGCATAATTTCTTCCATTCCTCTTTTCCTCCTGAGTAGGTAACAGGATGATGTATAGAGCCTTCCAAAGCTTTTACTACAGCACTAACTTTTTCTGGTCTTATATCGCAAAGAGCTACAACTGAAGTTCCTTCGATGTGGGTCATACGTTCTACGGCATAAGGACCACGGTTACCCAGTCCTATAAATCCAATGCGTACTGTTTCCAGCTTCGGAGCGGCAAAGCCACTCATATTGAAATGTGCCGGTTTTGTTTGGTCATCTACTATTTCCTTTATTGATGCATAGGTTGGCATCAAAGAGGCGCCAGCAATTCCCAATCCGGTCATACCTGAGTATTTCAGAAAATTCCTTCTGTTACTTTTCATATATGGTGGCTTTATTTTGTATTATGATTTTAACCATTTGTCGAACCAATCAAAAGCGTCTTCCTGCATGGCTTTGTCGAATTTGTGAGGACCTGGATAATAGGAGCATTTATATTTATCCTTGGCTTTTGCCTTTGAGAAAATTTCAGATAATATTCCATCAGCCTCCTTCATTTCTTCCAGTGTGAAAAGAGCATCATTGATGTCGTTCTGTACTAGAGTAGGTAAAGGAGCTCTTAAGCCTAATATTTCAGGGAAGTCTAATTCATTTGGGAGTAGTGGTACATAGGTCATCCAGGTATGGCTCGGTGATTTATGTAAAACGAAGTCTTTCCAGGTAGTCATGAATCCAACACATACAGCACATTTTATTCTTTCATCTTGTCCCGCCAGGAAAACAGTTCGCATACCTCCACCCGATAGTCCGCCACAGCCTATGTTCTTTGCATCCACATCTTCTCGGGCGCAAAGGATATCTATGGCAGTCCTGTCTTCAGCATAAAAAACTCCTGGCCATGTGGTGCCGGCACTGAGTAATGATTTTGCCATTATCTGTTCATGGGCAGAAGCCCATTTATTGTAATTGGTGATGTTTTCTGTTGTTTCAGGACTATCTTTCTGTCCTTTACTTAAACTTTCGGGAACATCTTCCAATCGTACTCTTCTGCTACCAAATGGGAAAGCATCTGTCACTAAAACCACATAGCCTCTTTTAGCAATTTCATTTGCCCAGGCTCGGCCCTCATATATGGCTTTCTGGTGATCTGCAATAACCTGATTTTGTTCATCAGCTGTTTTTACTAATTTCTTTGCCCCGAAATATTTGTTCCCACCATGATCGTGAAGAGCCAGAATGGCTGGCAGTTTACCTTTTACATTAATTGGTTTTATAAGAATAGCTTCTGATAAAGGGCCATAAGGTAATTGCCAGCTGAGTTCTTCAAAATGCAGTCCATCATATTCATACTTCTTTGTAACAGATACTTCAGGGAGCTTATTTATTGAAGGTGATGCAAGTCTTTCTTTTAATCTGTTTTTTGCTTTAGGCTTCCATTGTTTGATATCAATGAATTCTTTTTTCCTGAAAGAAAGTGAGGGAAGTTTTCCTTTCATTAATCCGGTGGCCCATTCTCCGTAAGAGCCAATTACTGATTGGTTACCCTGGTTGATAGTAAGTGGACTGCCAGTGATGATCGATACAGGTGTTTCATCAATCAAAGGAGTTGCCCATGTTTTTAACCATGCGCCACTGGCAATTCCGAGACTTGTTAGTCCGGTTTTTTTCAGGAATTCCCTTCTTTGGTTTGACATAACTTCTTTTGTTTATTTTGATCAGCTTATTGATTATTTTTTTGGAAGCAAGAGTTTTTTAAAACCTCCTGTTGCAGTGTCTTTAACGGCACCGTTCTTATCATGATAAATGAAGTAAGCTTCCAGTTCCTTATGTTTTTTCAGGAATTGGAAAGATTTAGTAATGCCCATGCCCATCAAAGCGTTGTCGTACCCATCGGCTGTAATAGCATCTTTCGCCCATACAGTTACACTGATCATTTCATTTTGTAGAGGGTAGCCAGTTTTAGGATTCATGAGGTGGCTAATCTTCTTTCCATTGCTTTCATGGAACTTTCTGTAATTGCCGGAAGTTGTTACTGCACCTTTTTCTATCTGCAAAATTCTGTTAATGATGGGTTCGTCATCGGCATTTTCAGATGGGGACTCAATGCCTATCCGGAAGTTTTTGTTTTTTGATTGGTTCTTAACTCTGAATTTTATCTCTCCACCGATTTAAATAATATAATTTTCTACACCCATTTTATCGAAGTAGCCAGCTACTACATCAACACTATATCCCTGAGCAATTCCATTGATATCGATCTTTGTACAGGGTTTATCTTTTGAAAGGAAGTTGTTTTTAAGATGGATTTTTTTGGAGCCGATACATGATAATATGTTTGCGATTTCGGATGCTGTTGGATCTTTACCATGGTTTGAAGTGCCAAATCCCCAGAGTTGCATCAGTGGGTACACAGTTATATCAGAAATTCCCTGGGTGGCTTTATATATTTCCAGAGAACGTTGTAATACAGTTTTGAGATGGCTGTCTATTTGAATTCCATTTTCTGATTGATTGAATTGGCTTATGATGGAATATGGTTTATATATTGACAGGGAACTATCAAGACTTTGGAGAATACTGTCTGTTTGTTCTTTAGTGATTTTATTTTCTCTGGCATAATAAGTAATATGATAGTTTGTGCCTTGAGCGAAACCGGTAATACGGAATTCATTTAATGGTTCTGTTTTGAAAGAGGAAAGACCTGAATGCAGCAGTATAAATAAGAGTATGATATTTTTAGTCTTCATTGAAACAAATGGTGGCTGATTTATAAGGAATATTCAGGCTTCCAGATTTGTTGTGTTCCTGAATCGGCAGCGGCGTTTCCCATATGAATGGCGATTGATGTTTCCATGGCTGTTTCTACATTGCTGACAGGTTTTCTTTTTTCCCGGATACATTTGAAAAAATCGTTTAAAGCAAAAAGGGTTGGGTCAATATCTTCTTCACCTTGTTTCTTAAAATTCAATTCAACGGCTTTCCCTTGGGTGCGTGTGGCAATGGTGGCACCCGTTACACCGTCTACAATCCCTTTTTGTGTATCGGTGTTTTCAGCATATATGTAAGCTTTGTCACGAAGTATCTCAACGGTGGCCTTATCGCCCATAATCTTGATATTATAGCCATTGAATGCATTGGAGAGAATTGAATTGAAGCTGGCTTGAACGCCACCTGGGTATTCATAGATTGCCTGAATGCTATCATAGGTATCGCGGCCATCTTTCCAGTAATTGATGTTTCCCATACCAACTGCTTTTAGTGGGTGGCTGCCTATAAGGTAGTTGACCATATCAATTTCATGAGCGCAGAGTTCTGATAATGGTCCGCCGCAATATTCCCTGTACATTCTCCAGTTAATGATGCGTTCCAGTGTTGGATCACTTACAGGATTTCGCCAATTGGAATTGCGGTTATACTGGCATTCGAAATGTGTGACTTTACCCAACCAATTTTTTTGAATGATGTCTTTCACTTTATGGTATAGGCCATAATACCGGTATTGATAGCCTATCTGGAATACCAATGCGCTGTTTTTTACCTTTTTGGCAATATCAATTGTTTGGGGAATATCGTAACTCAATGATTTTTCCAGGTAAACATGTTTTCCAGCTTGCCAGGTGGCAAGTGACATTGGATAGTGAAGAAAGAGGGGGGTAGCGATGATGACAGCATCTATATTCTTATCGTCGAGTAATTGGCGGTAATCAGTGTAAGACTTTGCATCTTTTACAGCATAGCTCATTCCTTCTTTTAAATTATTGGGAAGGATATCGCAACATGCCAAAATCTGAATACCCGGCATCTCTTTGATAATAGAGGCCAATCCACAGCCTCTTGATCCGGTACCGATTATTCCAATTCTGATGTTCTCTTCAATTTTTTGGCTGTATGCGAAACTGGGTCCAACGCTTAGTGCAGCTAGAAAAACCGACCCTGATTTGACAAATCCTCTCCTGGAAATTGAAGTTGGTTTCATTGGATTAAGGTAATGAATAATTAGGATAGGATGGGGGGCTAAATATCTATTGAAAGAGAGGCTTTGCAACTGCAATGTGAAGTCAAACGGTTGATAAAACAGTTTTTCAGGGTGTTTGGGTAATAAATTATTTGGTGAAAAATCAAAATAACTTATATTACATAAAACTTAACTGTTATGACAACCCCAAACAAAAAACGTTTTTCATGGGCTATGCTCGCCCTGGCTGCGGTGCTTTTTGCAGGTGTTTACAGCTGCAACACAAACCCACCAGCTGAAGAGAAAAAAGAAGAGGCTGCTCCAACAGCTCCAGCTCCAACCACGGATACAACAGCAAAGGCTGTTGATACCACTGGTAAAGCTGCAACAGATACTTCTGGAAAAGGAACTGAAAAAACGCCACCAAGATAGTATCAGGCTTTTAGTAAATCATTTAGTGTCAATGTTGGATTCATCTTCATCGATGATTTCTTCATTGACATTTTCATTTACAGCAGGTTCTGGCTTATGATGTTTCAGGTAATTCATTTCTGTAAGCTTAGTTATAACCCAATGCTGGAAGCGATGGTGGAGGGGTGTAATCAAAGCAGCTATCATAACGAAGATGATGATTTCGTAAAAAGGAGAATGGCCTGTTTTCTCCGCCACAAATGGATGCAGCAATAAGGTGATATATTCGAAAAGCATAAGTATTGAAACCACTCCAAAGAATTCAATAAGTTTCCTGTGTACTTTATTACGGCTTATCATTACACTTAAAAGGAAGAAAATGGGAATAGATAATCCTATAAGTAATAATTGCAGTTTCTGATTTCTTTCCTTGATCTCAATCTGTTTCTGTTCTGCTATTTCTTTTTGTCTTATTTCCTCTTCGGTGGTCATGAACTGGATATGTTTTATCTTATCCCTGCTGTCGATAGAATCTTTCAGCATGATCATTGTTTCCTGATAGGCATAAGAGCTATCTATATTTTTTGTTTTTTTATAGACCCGTGTTAAAAGTACTGTAGCGTCAAGTGCATTTAACAGAAATTGATTGTCGTATGCAATATGAAAGGATTCTTTTCCAAAGTGTAGGGAAGAATCAAGTTGTTCTTTCTTCTCAAATACTTTTGCCAGACCAAGCAGGCTTTCTGTTAAAATGCTATAGTTACTGGTTTCTTTTTGGTATGGCAGGCCTGCTATGAAATTGGAATAAGAAATATCAAGTTTGCCTAATTTCAGATAGATATTACCAAGATTGTTATAGGCTGTGCCCATCAATTGTTTTTCATCTGCTTTTTGAGCCTTAGCCAAACTATTGGAAACATAGTATAGTGCTGAATCGAGATTGTTCTTCTTTTCATAGATATCCCCCAGGTCGAGGAGACTATAGATTGAGAGGTCTTCGTAATTGTTAGCGTTGACTATAGAGTCGCAGATTTTAGCATAGAAAAGGGCATTGTCATAATGAGCACCTCGACCGCGCACGAGAGACCGGGTGCCGCCGCCAGCCGGCGATCGGCCGTCAGCAGCGGGACACCCAGCGTCTCGGCGAGCGCAACGTAGGCGGCGTCGTAGGCCGTGACGTTGCCCCGCAGCTCCCA
>JBGAQE010000173.1:0-8319 GCA_044220885.1 Chitinophagaceae bacterium | reverse complement strand
GATCTGCCGCAATGGATCTTTGCTGGGTAGCCGCAGGCCGATTCGATGGATTTTATGAACACAAACTAAATGCATGGGATAGTGCTGCCGGATTTCTTCTTGTAGAAGAAGCGGGTGGAAAGGTTACTGATTTTAATGGCAACAAATACTCTCCATATCAACCGCAAATTTTAGCAACCAACGGAAATATTCATGACGAAATGATAACGTGGCTTCAGGGAAAACAATAATTGCTATTGGAAAAATCCGGTTCCCCAGCCAAGTAGCAAGCATACTAATACAATAATCGGGGAAGGAATTTTTGTGTACGTAAGCAAGGCCCAGGTGCCAACAATTACCCCTACATTCAACAGGCTGATGCTATTCATTTGTGTAAGAGCAATGTCTTTCATCATATAAAAAACGGAAGCAACCATAATTCCTACTACCACTGCGTTAATGCCTTCTAGTGACCGGTAAACAACCGCATACTTCTTTAGGTTATGCCATATCGGAAAAAAGAAAAGTACGAGCAGGGCGCTTGGTAGGAAAATAGCTACCATTCCAATAAGACAACCCAATAACTGCCAATAGAATCCTTTATCGCTCATCGACAATCCGCCAGTAAACGCTGCTATTGAAAACACGGGACCAGGAATTGCCCTTACTATTCCTGCACCAGTATAAAAGTCATCTCTGTTTATACTGATAACAGATTCTTTCTTGTTCTGATTTTTTTTGATAACGGCTTCTGATTTTGGACGTTCTACAAATTGCTCATACATCATTGGTATCAACACCTGGCCTCCTCCAAACACAAGACTTCCGAAGCGATAATTGTTTTCAAAAAGATTAATGGGCCTTCTGTTCGGCCAATCGTTTTTACGGGCTAGTTCGCTTAAAACTCCTGCAAGTAGAAAGACTATTGCAAACATCCATATGTTTCCCCATTTTATTTTTTTGGGTGGAATCCCCTTCTGAGGAATACGTCTGTCGCTTATGTTAGTTACCACTCCGCCCAATACAATTAACAAGGGTAATACCCAGGGAAGCTCGAATAAAAAATAAGTGGCAACCGCGCTTACCAGCAAGATGGCTGTAGTAATTGTATTATGTACTGAGAGCTGGAACGACTTAATGGCTGCATAAACAAGAAAGCCAACAGCCATGGGTTGAATAAAACGGAAGAGCTGATCCTGAATATCCTTGTGTTGCACAGATCCAAGAAAAAAGGAAAAAGCACCCATTAGCAAACATGCGGGGAATATCCAAATCAAAAGTGTTAGTACCGCCAATACTACTCCACCTCTTTTATATCCGACTAATGTAAGTAGCTGTGTTGAAGATGCGCCCGGCAGCAATTGACAAAAAGAATTGTATTCCAGTAATTCTTCTTGAGTAACATCTTTTCGTTGCTGCACAAAGGTTTTCATCATCATACCAAAGTGTCCTTGTGGACCTCCAAACGCTGTAATGCTATGTAGAAAAACAGCTTTTAAAAATGGTATGTGACGGAGCAGCGTCATGTTTTTAGAACCCTACTTTGTTTCCTTTACACTGAAGTTACCGCTTGTGTTAAAACAAAAGCTTAATCTGACCGGTTTTTTTATGCTCCCTTAGATTTTATAATAACTGTTCTTCTCTATTTCCTCCCGCACATTCTCGGGAACAAGATATCGGATGGACTGCCCGGCTTTGATATTATTACGTACTTGTGTAGCCGAAATTTCAAGGAGTGGGGCTTGAACGGTAGTTATATTGGCCGCTGCTGGGCTGGAGTTCACCGGATACCCGGGACGCAGGTATATAAGAATAGGGTAGTGTTTCAACAGCTGTTCATAATTTTTCCATCTCGAAATATTCTGAAAGCTGTCGCTACCCATAATTACAGAAAACGAATGCTGTGGATACTTTTCCTGCAAATAAGTGAGGGTATCAATCGTGTATGATGGTTTTGGAAGTTTAAATTCAATATCTGTGGCGCGCATTTTCGCTTCGCCTTCAAGGGCCAGCTGAACCAGATATAGTCGGTGATATTCATTCAGTAAACCCTGGGCGGGTTTGAGCGGATTCTGCGGAGATACTACAAACCAGATTTGATCGAGCTGGCACTGGTGCAGGATGTGTGAGGCAATGATAAGGTGTCCGTGATGAACCGGATTAAATGAACCAAAATAGCAACCTATATTCATTTAACTAATTAATATTCAATTGTTTAAGATTCTTCTTCCACAAAAATGTTGTCTGCTTCATTTATTCTGAGACTCAGGTTATACCCAGATACGCTTATTGAAATAGGATCCCCAAGAGGTGCTACTTGCTCAACTCTGATTCTTTCTCCTGGTACACAACCCATCTCCATTAGTTTCAAAAACAAATCATTGTTCTCAAACGAAAGAATTTTTGCAACGGATCCAGCCTTTAACTCAGATAATCTTTTCATAATAAAACAAGCAACAAATGTAGCTTTGCTTTCTATAACCCCATTACGGTTTTTGGAAATGTCTGAAAAGCAATCATCAAAAGTACAGTTTCACTTTTTATCGCCGGTTCCAAATCTTAGAAACAGAACCGCTTTAAAGGCTTTTCTTTTATCAACCCTTAAAAAGAAACACCGTCATGTGAGCTCCGTGAATTATATCTTCTGCTCCGACGACTATCTCCTGAATATTAATAAGCAATTCCTTAACCATCATTATTTTACCGATATCATCACTTTCGACTTGTCTGAAGCCGAAGGACTGGTTGCTGAAATCTATATCAGTGTTGATAGGGTGAAGGAAAATGCCGCCTCTTTTAATACAAGCTTTATAAATGAACTACACCGGGTTATATTCCATGGAGCTCTTCATTTATGTGGACTGAAGGATAAGTCTCCAAAAGAAAGCGCTGAAATGAGGGCGGCCGAACAAAAGATCCTTAACCGGTACTTTAAATAATATCCGTTCCACGTGGAACCTGATGTGAAATGTTCCATGTGGAACATTCTTCTTTTCCCTCGACCCGTATCAATACTCTATTTTTGCAAGCTATGTTTCCTCAATATGATGTAATTGTTGTAGGTGCCGGACATGCCGGATGTGAAGCCGCTGCTGCTGCCGCAAACCTCGGCTCTAAAGTGTTGCTTATTACCATGAATATGCAGACCATCGCACAGATGAGCTGTAATCCTGCCATGGGAGGTATTGCAAAAGGACAAATCGTAAGAGAAATTGATGCAATGGGCGGGTATTCTGGAATTGTGACCGATAAAAGCATGATCCAGTTTAGGATGCTCAATAATCAAAGGGGCCGGCCATGTGGAGCCCAAGAGCCCAAAGCGACCGCATGCTCTTTGCAGCTACCTGGAGGGAAATGCTTGAAAACACTCCAAATGTTGATTTCTACCAGGACATGGTTCAATCAATGATAGTAAAAGATAATAGGGTAGTTGGGGTAGTAACCGGTTTAGGACATGAAATTCAGTCTAAGGCGGTAGTTGTTACAAGCGGAACATTCCTTAATGGGGTAATACATATTGGAGAAAAACGATTTGGTGGGGGAAGGGTAGCAGAAAAAGCAGCTACAGGAATAACAGAACAGCTTGTTTCCCTTGGTTTTGAAAGTGATAGGCTTAAAACAGGAACTCCTCCAAGAGTCGATGGCAGAAGCCTTGATTATTCAAAAATGGAAGAACAGAAAGGTGATGAAGAGATTCTTGGCTTCTCCTTCCTGGATATACCAAAGCCTAATACTCAAAGAAGTTGTTGGATTACCTATACAAACACTACCGTTCACGATCTGCTCAAAACCGGTTTCGATAGAAGTCCAATGTACACTGGCAGAATAGAGGGTGTGGGACCAAGGTACCGTCCAAGTATTGAAGACAAGATCAACCGCTTTGCCGAAAGGGACCGTCATCAACTCTTTATTGAACCCGAAGGCTGGAATACTGTAGAGATTTATGTAAACGGCTTTTCTACCTCACTTCCTGAAGAAGTTCAATATGAAGCCATGCGAAAAGTACCCGGATTTGAAAACGTTAGGATGTTCAGACCAGGGTATGCTATTGAATATGATTTCTTTCCTCCAACTCAATTAAAACATTCATTAGAAACAAAACTTCTTGATAATCTCTTCTTCGCTGGACAAATAAATGGAACTACAGGATATGAAGAAGCTGCTTGCCAAGGATTAATGGCCGGAATTAATGCTCACCTTAAAGTGAAAGAAGAGGCACCATTGATTCTTAAAAGAAGTGAAGCATATATAGGCGTACTTGTAGATGACCTGATTAGTAAGGGTACAGAAGAGCCTTACCGCATGTTTACCTCCAGGGCTGAATTCAGAACACTACTCCGCCAGGATAATGCAGATCTTCGATTAACACCTATCAGCTATAAATTAGGGTTAGCATCTGAAGAGAGAAATGAAAGGGTGAATCAAAAGCTCGAAGCTGTTGAGAAAATCAAGAAAATACTATCTGAATTATCGCTGGATCCAGCCGAAACAAACCAGTTTCTGGAAGAAAGAAAATCTGCCACTTTAAGTCAAAAACAAAAAGCCATTCAATTAGTAGTAAGGCCGAATATTAGCCTGCTGGAAATGACTTCTTCACGAAAAAAGTTCATAACTTATTGAATATCTTTGATTTAGAAACCATTTTACAAGCCGAAACCCAAATCAAATACGAGGTTTATATCGATAAGGAAAAGGAAATTGTTGCAAGAATGAGCCAATTGGAAGATCTTCTCATTCCTGAACAATTCGACTACGATAAAATACAATCTTTATCTACTGAAGCACAACAGAAATTTAAGAAAATAAGACCCAGAACATTAGGCCAGGCTAGCCGAATCAGCGGTGTTAACCCAAGCGATGTTCAAATCCTTATGGTTTATATGGGCCGCTAATTTCTTATAATCCGTATTGTGCACTTATTGCCAACATCCTTTCTATTGGCTTTCTTGAGGCAATTCGTAAAGATTCATCCATTTTTAGCTCAGGCAGCTCATATTTCATACATAGATAAAGTTTTTCTAATGTATTTAATTTCATATGTGGACAATCGTTACAAGCACAGTTATTTTCGGGTGGCGCGGGAATAAATGTCTTACCTGGTGAATCTTTTTGCATCTGATGCAGTATTCCGGTCTCTGTTGCCACGATGTACTCCTGAGCGGTATCTCGCTGAGTAAATTTCAGAAGTCCCGTTGTTGAGCCTATAAAGTCCGCTAAACGCAATATCGGTTCTTCACATTCCGGATGGGCAATAATCTTCGCTTGCGGATGTCTGATTTTTAGTTTTGTTATTTTCTCCAGACTGAAAATTTCGTGGACCATACAGGCACCGTTCCATAGAACCATATTTCGACCCGTTTTTTTATTGAGATAGGCACCTAAATTTTTATCCGGTGCAAAAATTATTTTTTCATCAACCGGTAAACTTTCAATTATTTTTTGAGCATTACTCGAAGTACAGATGATATCACTAAGCGCTTTTATTTCTGCAGTGCAGTTAATGTAAGAAATCACGATATGATCTGGATATTTCTCTTTGAATTTTTTGAAAAGATCGGCAGGTGCACTATCCGCTAAAGAGCAACCCGCTTTCAAATCAGGCAAAACAACTTTTTTTGTTGGATTAAGAATCTTTGCTGTTTCAGCCATGAAATGCACGCCTGCAAAAACAATCATGTCTGCTGTAGTTTTCTCTGCTTGCTGAGCAAGTCCTAAACTATCGCCGATATAATCTGCTACATCCTGAATATCTGGTTCCTGGTAATAGTGCGCCAGAATAATCGCATTTTTTTCTTTTTTCAATTTTTCAATTTCAGCAAACAGATCCAGTGTTGCTGGAACTTCGATGTCAAGGTAGCCTTTTTGATCAAGCTTATTCGTTGCTGAATCGATGTGTATATCTCCCATAGTATTAATAATATAATAAATTATATAAAATAACTATTACTATTACGGCTGTGAATTCGTGGATAAATTACGTAACAGAATATTTGGTAAAATTAAAGTAATCAGTTTTTCCACAGCAATCCACATTCCATTAACAATACAAAACTCATTACTATCCTTGATTATAGACACTAATTAACATTTTTAGTTTTAATAGGATGAGGATAATTAAAATAATAAAAACAAGAAAAAGGCTGTTGAAAGAATTGGTATAACTCTGTCTTTGTAAACAGCAACAACAGCTTTCACCCCCTCTTCCCAAATTACTCTCCAATTCCTAACAGCCGGCTGTGGATGAAAAACCGGCTTATCCACACAAATAAGCTGTTTTGAACATACCCCTGTGTATCACGTTTCCACGGCTCTGTTTCACAAAAAAGAAAGATTCTTTTTACAAGTTTTCAAAATATCCAACCCACAGACCAGAAAGGTGGCTACAACCCTTTATTGATGCCTATTTCAGGCATTTTTCCACAATTTGTTCATAACCATTTTTCCCCTATTTTTGCTACCCATTTTAAAAAAGTATTTAAAGGAGAAAGTATGTCTATTATTCAAAGCTTGCGTGAAAGAGCCGCCTGGATTATTTCTGGTGCTATTGCATTTGCATTGATCGTTTTTGTTGTGGAAGAAGGATTACGCAATAAAAGCATTTTTGGTGATTCTAACACCACTTTAGGAAAAGTGAATGGAAAAGCCATTGACAGGGTTGAGTTCGAAGAGAAAATGAAAAATATCGAAGACAGATATACCCGTACCTATGGCGGGCCAATGGATGAAGCTACAAGAAGCCAGCAAAGAGACGCTCTCTGGAATGAATATGTAGAAGATGCTGTAACAAAGAAAATATATGATGAAGTAGGATTGGAAGTTACCGATAAAGAAATTGGTGACTATTTATATGGAGATAATCCTCCAGGCGATTTCCGTCAACGCTTTACGGATCCAAAAAACAACAGTTCGACGCTCAGAGGCCGCATATCAAACTGTTCAGTCAATCAAAACAAAACAAGCGCCGACTATAAATCCTTTTTCGGAGAATATATTCCTGCTCTGGTGAAATTCAGGAAGGAAAATTCGAATCCATGATTAATGAAGCGTATATGCACCAAAACGGCTGGTTGAGTACCGAAAACAGTCAGATGGCCGCTATATCTTATGTTAACGTACCATATACCAGTATCCCTGATTCTTCAGTAAAAGTATCTGATGCCGATATCAATGAATTTGTTAAACTTTAACGGCATTTAAACAAGAAAAAGTGATTTATAGGAATATGTTTCTTTTTAAGCGCAGCTCCAAAGCAGGCAGACTCTGCCGCCATATATACTCAATTATCTAACCTGGCCGATACTTTCTCAAAAACAACAGACAACGTATCGTTCCTGCTGAATGAAAACAGCCAGTCTCCTTTTTATGATAGTTATATATCCAGGAAAGAAATAAAAATTGCCAATATTGACAGCATCGTGAAAAATCCGGCTGGTACTGTTTATGGACCCTATCTCGATGGCAGAAGCTATGTATTGGCTAAAGTGATTTCTTCACGCGTTATCCCAGATACAGTAAAAGTTCGTCATATCCTGGTGGCCACCGTGCAACAGGAACAGAATGGACAAATGGTCCCAATCCGCAGGGATGAAGACGCGAAACAACTCGCCGACAGTTTAGCTCTTGCTATTAAGAACGGTTCTAACTTCGATAGCCTTTGTGCTAAATTTTCAGATGATGGAACTAAAAGTACCGGTGGAATTTATGATGGTGTAGTAAGCGCCAGGATGGTAGCCACATTTAATGATTTTATTTTCACCAACCCTGTTGGAAGGTAAGGGAGTAGTAAAAACAGAACTGGATATCATTATGTAGAAATCGCGCCTCAAAGGGATCTTCTAGCGCCTATAAGATCGCATATTTATCAAGACCAATATTGACAAGCGATGAAACAGCAAATGGTGCAATGGGTCTCGCTACACAGTTTGCTGCAGAAAGCAGAACAAAGGCACAATTTGAAGAGAATGCCAAGAAAAGAAATTTCAACGTTTTCAACGCCGCTGAAATAAAACCCCTTGCAACAAATATTACCGGAATAAATGGTAATTGCAGAGAGTTGGTTCGCTGGATATTTAATGATGCAAAAGTTGGAGATGTTTCTGAGCGTCCATTTTTTATAGGTGAAACATATATCGTTCCGGTAATTACACAAGCATATGAAGATGGAGTAATGAATGTAGACAGAGCCCGTCCAACAACAGAATATCGTATTCGTCAGCAGAAAAAAGCCGCCATTGTTTCTCAAAAAGCAGGCAACGCAACATCTCTTGATGAAATCAGTAAACTTGTAGGATTCCCTGTATTTAAAGCCGATAGCCTTGTATTCGTAAACGCCAATATTCC
>JBGAQE010000172.1:0-8871 GCA_044220885.1 Chitinophagaceae bacterium | reverse complement strand
CAACTCTAAAAAAGAAGTTTTCACAGCTCAAGGAATCGGGTCTTATCCTTATGATCGGGACTGATTCCGGTATCCCAATGACCTTCCATAGTCAGAGCACATGGAACGAACTGGATATTTGGGTTCGGGAAATGGGGGTTGACCCGATGCTGGCTATCAGGGCAGCGACTTACTGGCCGGCTTTCTTTCAGGGGGTAGACGACAAATTTGGCACTGTCAGTGAAGGAAAGTATGCCGATATTATAGCAGTAAGGGGTGACGTGCTCAGATACATAAATCTGTTGCAACGTGTTGATATTGTGGTTAAAAAGGGCAAAAAAGTAAAAGGATAGCTGGCAGCTGTAATAATAATGACTGCCATTTTTACACGAAACGGGCAGACGGCATAGGGATTGATAATCACCTGTGAACATTAAATTCATCAAATCATGGGAAAGATAATTGGAATAGACCTTGGCACTACCAACAGTTGCGTTAGCGTAATGGAAGGAAATGAACCGGTGGTTATCGCAAATGACGAAGGACGTCGTACCACGCCTTCTGTAGTGGCTTTTTTGAAAAATGGAGAACGTAAAGTAGGTGATCCTGCAAAACGTCAGGCCATTACTAATCCTGTTAATACCATCATGAGCGTTAAGCGTTTCATGGGTCGTCAGTATAATGAAGTAGCTGAAGAAATCAGCCATTGGAGCTATAAAGTTGCCAAAGGTGACAATAATACATGTCGAATTGATATCGATGGTCGTTTATACACTCCACAGGAGATCAGTGCCATGATTCTTCAGAAAATGAAGAAGACGGCTGAAGATTACCTGGGACAGGAAGTGACAGAAGCGGTTATCACCGTTCCTGCCTATTTCAACGACGCACAGCGTCAGGCTACAAAAGAAGCTGGTGAAATTGCTGGTCTGGTAGTTCGCCGTATCGTAAACGAACCTACAGCAGCAGCTTTGGCATATGGACTTGATAAAGGTCGCCATGATCAGAAGATCGCCGTTTTCGACCTTGGTGGTGGTACATTCGATATTTCTGTTTTGGAATTGGGTGATGGTGTATTTGAAGTGAAAAGCACCAATGGTGATACTCACCTTGGAGGTGATGACTTCGATAAAGTGATCATGGACTGGTTGGCAGAAGAATTCCGTAAAGAAGAAAATATAGATCTCCGTAAAGATCCAATGGCATTACAGCGTTTGAAAGAAGCAGCTGAAAAAGCCAAGATCGAATTGAGTTCTTCTTCTGAAACAGAAATCAATCTTCCTTATATCACAGCTGTTGATGGTGTTCCGAAGCACCTGGTTAAGAAGTTGACCCGTGCAAAGTTTGAGCAGGTAGCTGATAACCTTTTTGCCCGTTGCCTGAAACCTTGTGAGCAAGCATTGAAAGATGCAGGTATGAATGCCTCAGAAATTGACGAAGTGATCTTGGTAGGAGGTAGTACACGTATTCCAAAAGTTCAGGAAATAGTAGAGAAATTCTTTGGTAAGAAGCCAAACAGAAGCGTGAATCCTGATGAGGTGGTAGCCGTAGGTGCTGCTATTCAGGGTGCCGTTTTAACCGGAGAAGTGAAAGATGTACTGTTGCTCGACGTAACCCCTCTTTCATTGGGTATTGAAACTATGGGTGGTGTTATGACCCGTTTGATCGATAGCAACACAACTATCCCAACCAAGAAATCTGAAGTGTTCTCTACAGCCAGCGATAACCAACCTGGTGTGCAAATACATGTATTGCAAGGTGAACGTCCAATGGCCAACCAGAACAAGAGTCTGGGTATGTTCAATCTGGATGGTATTCCACCAGCTCCACGTGGTGTTCCTCAGGTGGAAGTGATATTCGATATCGATGCCAATGGAATATTGCATGTAACGGCAAAGGATAAGGGAACCGGTAAAGAGCAGAAGATCCGTATTGAAGCTGGTAGCGGCCTTAATAAGGATGAAGTTGAAAAGATGAAAGCTGAAGCACGTGCTAATGAAGCAAGTGATAAACTAGCCCGTGAAAAAGTTGATAAAGTGAACCAGGCCGATAGCCTTATCTTCCAAACTGAAAAGCAGTTGAAAGAGTATGGTGAAAAAATTCCTGCAGATAAAAAAGCTCCAATCGAAACAGCTTTGACAAAACTGAAGGACGCTCACAAGATGCAGGATGTAGCTGCTATTGACGGAGCAATGACAGAAATGAACACTGCCTGGACAGCAGCCAGTGAAGAATTATATAAAGCCACTCAGGAAGCAGGCGCACAACAACCAGGTGCTGGTGCTAACGCAAACGCTGGTCAAGCTGCTGGTGGCGGACAAGAGAATGTTACTGATGCGGAGTTTGAGGAGGTGAAGTAGGTTGAAAGTTGTAAGTAATAAGTTTTAAGCTATAAGTTTAAGGGTTTAAAGTTTAAGAGTTTAAGGTTCTTTCATTCGATTTTTCACTTCGAATTTCGAACAACCTTAAACTCTTAAACTTTAAACCCTTAAACATTTAATCTTAAACCTTTATACATTAAACACTTACCCCCTTTAACATTTCCTTTAACGCACAATACTTGCATTAACGCCACGTTTATTATATCTTTGTGCCATCAATTTAAGCAGCGTATAAGTATATATACTACTACAAGTTCTGGAGCCATACACCGCTAACGATTCCCTGGTTGTATTACCTCTGCTTGTAACTGAAATTTGTTGTAAAATTAAAATTGGATTATTATGAAAAGTGATGTCATGCCATCTCGTGTACAGATGGATGCAGCAGCTCTTAGAGAACTGCTCAATCAAGTAAATGAAACAGTAGCTACGGATTATGAAGTGGAAGCTACAGAAGCGAAAACCTTTACCGCCGCAGACTTATGGAGAATTCAGCGCAACCGTAAAATAGCTAATGGCTATATCGGCCGCAGGATTTCTTATTAATTATAAGAGACTTTCTGTTTACTATGATTTAATTAAAAGGCACCGGATGCTTTCCAGTGCCTTTTTTTCTTTTATACCCGGTAATGGGAATATGATAAAATGCTAATGGTAACTTACTGAAGCCATCAAACCTGAACGGTTTCTGGTGCTTGTTGTTTGAGAAGTATTTTCTTTCCTGCTCATCTTTTCTAAAATGGCTTCATTGTAATGCCGTATAGTTAACAGCGTTAGTCCTTTTTCTACCTGTACATCAAATATTGCAGAAGCAGCCAATGCAAGTTTTTCAATCTTCTCTGCTCTGTCATCAATACAGAACTGAATGGTTACAGCTCCTGTTTGCATAAGATTTGGCTTTATGCGCAATTCGGCAAATAGCTGATAGAGTTCAGCCACTGGCTTTTCTCCTACAAATGAGAAATCTTTAGAGTGCAGATGCACCAGGGCTTGTTGTTGTTTCAAGACAATAATAGGAGGTAGTCCTTTTAATGCCTTATCGTGAATTACAGTACCTGGCAATGATGAATCAAGAAAACATTTTACAAAAAGCGGTATTCCCTTATTCTGTAATGGCTTGATGGTTTTTGGATGTATAACCTGCGCACCGTAATATGCCATCTCAATCACTTCATCATAATTCAGTTCACCAATCAGTTGTGCTTCGGGAAACTGTTTTGGGTCTGCATTCATTACACCTTCCACATCTTTCCAGATTGTTTGGCTTTCAGCATCCAGCATATGAGCAAATACAGCTGCAGAATAATCTGATCCTTCACGACCTAGTGTGGTGCTTTCGTTTTCATCTGTTGAACCTATGAATCCCTGTGTTACTATTATATCTGTTTGCTTATATAAGGGAACTATATCTTCTGTAATTTTTTGTTGTGTATAATCCCAGTCTATAGAGGCATCTCTGAAATTGTCGTCGGTGCGGAAGATATCCCGTACATCAACCCATTGGTTCTTTATCTTACATTCATTAAGATAGGCACTTATGATAGCGGTTGATAACAATTCTCCAATACAAACCACCTGATCGTAATAATAATCGAACTCCCTTACTGGTTTATCATACAACAACCATTCAACTTCTGTAAAGAAGTTTTTTAATTGAGCCTCACAGGCCAGATAATGAGTTACCAGAAGGTACTTGGCTGTTGTAAGATGTTGGTTTTTCACCTGCTCAAATAATTGCAGCGCTTCATCCCTCTTACCATTGTAAAAAGCTTCAGCTACTTTTTCAAGTGCATTTGTGGTTTTACCCATGGCTGAGATTACAATCAGTAGTTTATCTGAGGGCTGTTCCTGTAATAAAGCTGCCAGATTCTTTATCCTTTCTACATTGGTGACACTGGCACCTCCGAATTTGAAAACTTTCATGAAAATATTTCGTGTTGAAAAATTAGATTGTATTGAGGTGCAAATGTCGTTAAAATTGGATTCTGGTTCAAAAAGGCCTTAAAATGACTGCATTTTGAACTCCCGCCTAAACCCTTACTTTTGTAGCACTGTCACTCACTTAAACTTGCTTGCTATGAATGTTGACCGTAAAGTTCAGACACTGGATGAATTCACCATCCAGCAGATGCGCGATTTTCCCCATGCCACCGGCGAATTGGCCAGCCTGCTCCGTGATATAGGATTGGCTGCAAAAAGAGTGAATGTAGAGGTTAATAAGGCTGGTTTGGTGGATATTCTTGGCGATGCCGGCACTATTAATGTGCAGGGTGAGGATGTCAAGAAACTTGATATCTACGCCAATAACCAATTTGTAGGAGTCCTTAAACATGGAATCAGCTGTGCTGGTATTGCCAGTGAGGAATTAGACGACTATTTCGCCTTCGACGATCCTGTAAGTAACCAGTCGAAGTATGTATGCCTCTTTGATCCACTGGATGGAAGTGGTAATATCGATACCAATGTTTCCATTGGCACTATTTTCAGTGTATACAGAAGGATCACGGAAAAGGGTAATCCAGTCAACTTATCCGATTTCCTGCAGCCAGGCAAAGAGCAGATTGCTGCGGGATATATCGTTTATGGTTCTTCCACGATGCTGGTATATGCTACCAGAAGAGGCGTGAACGGGTTTACACTTGATCCGTCAATCAGGGAGTTCACAATGAGTCACCCAAATATCAAGTGCCCTGAGTTCGGAAAGATATATTCTGTAAACCATGGAAATTTCTTCCAATATCAGGAAGGAGTGAAAGGGTATATCACTGCCTGCCAGAAAAAGGATGCTACCAACGGTGGACCTTATACGCAACGTTATATTGGCAGTATGGTGGCCGATGTGCACCGCAGTTTGATAAAGGGTGGAATATTCATGTATCCTGGTACCATTGAAAAACCAAAAGGTAAGCTGCGATTGTTATATGAGTGTAATCCTTTTGCTTTTATTATGGAAGTGGCAGGTGGCCGGGCAACAAACGGCAAGGATAGAATTCTGGATGTGATTCCTGAAAAATTACACCAGCGTTCGCCCTTCTTTGTTGGAAGTACTGGCATGATGGCTGAATTAGAAAGTTTTTTATAATCTGATATAAAACCGATACGTCCTTTATGTCTATTTCAATTGTTACTTATACTGATGAATATAAAGATGCGTTCACGCAGCTTAACCTTTATTGGTTAGATAAGTACCATTTAACTGAGAGCCACGACTTACAGGTTCTAGATAACCCGCAAGCAACTATCATCTATAACGGCGGGGCAATTTACCTGGCCCTTCATGGAGAAACGGTAGTTGGCTCAGCAGCTATTATGAAAGTAGCTGAAGGCCATTACGAATTGGCCAAAATGGCCGTAAGTCCCCTTTGGCACAGAAAAGGTATTGGCAGATTATTATTGTCAAAATGCATCGAAACGGCGAAGCAGTGGAATGTGAAAAAAATCAGCCTATTTTCCAATCACCAGCTTCAGGCAGCTATCGGAATGTATCGTACATTCGGTTTTCAGGATGTTCCGGTTACTGACAGTCCCTTTGAAACTGCTGATGTTAAGATGGAACTTGATTTGTGATATCCTGGTTTTCAAAAAATGTATTATGAGCAATGCAATTATTAAGGTCAATAACCTTACAAAAAAATACGGCGATTTTGAAGCTGTGAAGGGGATCAGTTTTGAAGTTAATGAGGGAGAGATCTTCGGTCTTCTTGGACCCAATGGAGCAGGTAAATCAACAACATTAGAAATTATTGAAACCCTTCGGGAAAAGACATCTGGTGAGGTGATCGTTAATGGTTTCAATCTTGATAAGGATCCCAATGAAATAAAAAAGATAATTGGGGTGCAGCTACAAACATCCGGGTATTATCCAGGATTGAATCTTACAGAGTTGATAAGGCTGTTCAGTGGATTATATAACAGGGATACAGACCCAAATGAACTCTTGGATAAAGGTTAACCTGAGAGATAAAGCAAAAGCCAAGTATAAGGATCTGAGTGGTGGACAGAAACAACGTTTTTCGATTGCCACCACATTAATAAATCATCCAAAGATCATCTTCCTCGACGAACCTACAACAGGATTAGATCCACAAGCACGACGTAGTCTCTGGGAATTGGTTAAGGGCATACGAGATAACGGAACTACCGTTATCATCACCACTCACTACATGGATGAAGCCGAAGTGCTCTGCGACCGTGTTGCCATCATCGACTCTGGTAAAATAATAGCACTAGATAGTCCCGACAAACTGATTGATAAACTGGTAGCCACCGGTTTTGAAAAACCTAAGGAAGTTAAGCAAGCTAATTTGGAAGATGTGTTTATACAGATGACGGGGCATGGGTTGCGGGAGGAGTGAGAGGAATTTGAAAATTTGGGAATTTGAGAATTTGAAAATGTAACAGCCGGGATGCAAATTAGGAAATGTGAAAATATGAAAATGTGGAAATGAAATAACCGGTAATATAATGAATTTAGTAAAATGTTTTGAAATCGAACAGCCATAAACACTTAAAATAGAAAATTCTTAAAAGAAATATATTACTTAATAATTATTTTACCGGCTTTCCCATTTCCACATTTTCATATTTTCACATTTCCTAATTTTCAAATATTCAAATTTGCATCCCGGCTGTTTCATTTTCAAATTATCAAATTATCAAATTTTCAAATTAACTCTAGCATGACAGACCCCCGCTATCCCATCGGCAAATACGAACCACAACCATTCTCCGAAATCCAAAAGAAAAGATGGTTGCAGGAAATCCAGTTTTTACCAGGTATGCTGGAACAGGCGATTGAGAATCTGGATGAACATCAGTTAAAGACGCCGTATCGTGATGGTGGATGGACGGTAAAGCAATTGGTGCATCATATTGCCGATAGCCATATGAACGCTTATATACGTTTTAAGGTAGGACTTACAGAAGAGAACCCAACTATCAAACCTTACGAGGAGCAGGAATGGGCTAAGTTAGCAGACGTAGAAAAAGTGCCTATCAATATTTCAGTGACTTTATTATACACTTTACATACACGCTGGCATGCGGCATTGATGGAATTGACTTCTGAACAATGGAACCGAACAGTAGTGCATCCTGCAGCAGGAAAACAAATGACTTTATGGTATCTGTTGGGAATGTATGTTTGGCATGGATTGCATCACGTTGCCCACATCACCACATTGCGTGAGAAAAAGGGTTGGTAATAATTTACTATTTCAATCTTATAACAATTTCATGAATTGGAAACTACTCTCTTCCGAGTATCTGTTTAAGGATAATTGGTTTACAGTCAGGAAAGACACTTGTGAAGGCAGGAATGGCAAAATCATTACGCCCTACTATGTGTATGAATTTCCTACCTGGGTTTGTGCTATTGCCATTACGAAAGAAGGTAAAGTGATATTGGAAAGACAATACCGTCATGCAATTGGTGAAACATCTTATGAATTACCAGGAGGATGTATGGATCCTTCTGATTCAACAACAGAAGATGCCATTGCAAGAGAATTGCTGGAAGAAACCGGATACACTTTCAGTTCTTATGAATATATGGGTAAGACATGTTGTAACCCGTCTACCAATAATAACTGGATGCATTTTTATATTGCCAGAGGAGGTGAGAAAGTACAAGGACAGGAGTTAGATGAATTTGAAGATATTGAAGTGCAATTGCACTCACTTGAAGATCTGGTGAAGTTGGTGAATGATGGAAGTATCATTCAGTCAATGCATGTTACAGCTTGTTATTTTGCTTTTCAGAAATTGGGCTTGCTTACAACTGCTTAATGGTCCGGAAACGGAATAACTTCCCCAACCAAAAACACACTTCCGCATACCAGTATAAGATCGTTTTCATTAGCAGCTGCCAATGCTGCTCGGAGAGCGATATTCACTTCAGTATAATGATTTCCTTTCAATCCTTCAGAACCTGCTATCACTGCTAGCTCTGTTTCTTCCATGGCTCTTGGAATCTGTGCCTTTGTAAAGTAGTAGGTGGCTTCTTTGGGTAATAGCTGCAGAACTTTCGCTACTTCTTTATCTTTTACCATTCCTATCACCCAATGTAAATGATGATGGTCAGTAAGCTCCAGTTGCGAAAGTACTTGTCTGATTCCATCTTCATTGTGAGCAACATCAAGAATGATATCCGGCTTTCTATGTATCTGTTCCCATCTTCCGCCTAAGCCTGTTGTTCTCTTGGCATTTGATAGTCCTTTTTTCACAATTTCTTTTGTCAATGGCCAATGCAATTTTTTTAATTGCTCTACAGATTCAAGGACTGTTATGAGGTTGCTGATTTGGTAGATGCCTGTCAGGTCCATTTCATATTCTTCCCTGTCGTCTGTAACTTTATTGGCGATTGTTACCTTAAGATGATGGTGGGAGTATGTCCACTCGGAACAATAATAATGGTCGGAAGCAAAATGAATAGGCGCCGATTCTTCTGAAGCCTTATTATTGAATACAGGTTTTGTTTCTGGTAACCATTGGCCGATAACTACAGGAGTGT
>JBGAQE010000171.1:0-7341 GCA_044220885.1 Chitinophagaceae bacterium | reverse complement strand
AGAATCAACTGATTGTACAATTAAAAATAGTCAATTCACCTGCCAATTCACTTGCGAAAATATGCTGAAGAACTTGGCATGAAATTACTTAAAAAACGCCATTCCAAAAAATAATAAAGCGCATTAATTCTCAATAGTTGTTTGAATTTAGAATTGCATAAATTCAAGCTACTATGACTGCCACCGAATACTTCAGACCCACCATTTCACAAGAGCCAGGGAGACCCATCCCAATGGCCAATCAGGGCTATCCCTATAATAGCATTGCTTCAGATAGACGATTTGAAGAACTGGTCTACTCGATCTATAAGAAAAAGGTTGAAAATAACCCATCCTGGAAACTCCTATATGACGATATCGCTCTCATGCAGGGGGTGGGCGAAAAAGGAAGAGATTGCATTTTGTACAAGGCTGGAGTTGTTAAGGGGGCTGTTCAATGTAAAAAATATGAAACCCGTATTTCAAAGCCGGATTGCGTAAAGGAAATTCTGAAATTTGTACTCTATTCCTTTTTTGACAAGGATTTATTGCCTGATGCCAAGGATTTCACTTATTACTTAGTTGTGTCAGAAGGTTTCTCCGTACCGGCGGCCGATTATTTGGACAAATTCAATGAAGAAGTAGTCAATGAACCAGAACTGGAAAACTGGTGCAACGAACTCAAAGCAAAATACAAGCCTTCACTTGGTACCCTTGAGTACAAGACCATACTACCTGAACTTAAAAAGAAACTCGCTGCTATTAAGGTACATAAAGTGGTCCCACAGGACCTCGACATGGAACTTTCAACAGCATATTGCAAAGAGATCATTCCTATTTTCTTTGAAGTCAGAACAGTCACTGACAATACCTTAATCCAGGAAATCAAAACTCTTATTGAGACCAAGGTTATTGCTCCCGACGAACTGAATTTGACTGATGAATCAATTCTCAAGCAGTTTGAAACAGCTTCATTACAACTTACTTCCTATCGGGACGACCTGCAAAATGTAACTTATAGCCATATTCAGCGGCCGGAGACTGCAGAGATTATGGCTTGGATTAATAAAACATTGAAGCCAGAAGATGATCCTGTACTTGTTGTAGCAGGAAATCCGGGTTATGGCAAGACTGTGATTCTGAAGGATGTTTTGTCTTCGCTGAAAACCTCCAAAATACCAGCCGTAGCCATTAAGGCTGATCGCTATTATGCCCAGTCGATTCAGGAATTAACTGAAAAGCTCAATCTTGAGCAACCCCTGATAAAGCTTGTTCAGAAATTAAAGGATAACAATTCCAAAATTGTAGTGATGATCGACCAGATCGATTCGCTTTCCCAATCCATCACCTCTCGCAGAGATTACATCGACACATATAACCAACTCATTCACGAATTAAAGCAGCTAGCAGGTATAAGAATAATTATTTCTATCAGAACATTCGATCTTAATTATGATTTTGAATTCTCGGGCTATAAGAATCGTCAAAAAGTTATTGTCAAGCCTTTATCAGAACAGCAGGTAAAAAGTATTCTTGGTAAATTGGGACTCCCAACTGATAAATTATCACCAGGATTTATCAGCTTACTCTCAGTTCCTAACCACTTAGACATTTTTTGTAAAATCTATGGTCCCCGCGTGATCATCAATCAATTCCATAGCCTGCAAGACCTTTATAATGAGCTTTGGCGGAAAAATGTTCTATCGCAACCATATGAAAAGGTGGAACAATACACAAATGCTGCTTATGAGATCGCAGAAAAAATGCATTCTCTGCAACAATTATCCATTGCCGAATCGCAGCTATCCGACATAGCAAAACAAAGTTTGCCCTATTTAACAAGCAATGGTTTAATAGTTGATTCCAACAACTCAGTTCAATTCTTCCATCAGAGCTTTTATGACTTCGTATTTGCAAAAAGTTTCACAGAAAAAAATCTTTCCCCCGAATCTTTCTTTTTTAGCGAGGAACAGAGTATTTATATAAGGCCGGCTGTCAAAATGATTCTTTCGTTTCTACGTCAAAAAGATACCACTGGTTATATAAAACTCATTTCTTCTCTTTTATTTTCCGGAAAGTTCCGATACCATATCCAGCTGCTGGTTATAAATCAATTAGGCTTTGAAGAAAATCCCACTACAAATGAAATCGACTTCGTAAGGAAAAACATTTTAACTTCTGACAAATGGAAATTACCCTTTTTAGAGTCGGCAGTAGGTGGGAATTTTCTTCCAGTACTTGTTGAAATGAAAATCCTTGACGAGCTCCTGAATCCCGCTCTAAGCATGGCAGAAAGAGTTGCGCAAAATAATACAGTACGGGCCATTTCAAGAATATTAAGATTTTCCAGTTTTTTAGATTCTGCGGCGTTTGATAAGCGTAAGGAAAATTATCTTAATCTGTGGTACTGGATCCTTCGTCGCTCACTACCAGAAAACCGCGTTGTGGTCTTGGAATACCTGAGAACAATTACAGGTTCCGAGGAGAACCATTTCAGGATATTGCGACTATTGCATTCCTTAAAGATATGGGATCTTCCGGTCGCGTTTTCGCTTTTTGAGTCCTGCACACCTGAACCTGAAAAATACTGGTTTGACATTCTTAATATTCTGGAAGATACGCTCAACTACAATTATGATTGGTCAGTTAAACAAATAGACAGGTTTTTGGCTATTGAGGCTGATCGTGCTGAAGGCGGAAGTTCGTCCATGTACGATCACCAGATGGGGAATTGTCTCGAAAAGATGTTTACCCTTAACCGGGACAAGTCCTTTGCTTATACTATAGAGTATATAAAAAAACTGATTGCTGAGAATGTCAAGAAAATCGAAATCAATACAGAAGAATTTTATGGTGATGGAGTTTACGATATGTACGACTTTGACAGGGATCATACTCATAATACAAAGGAATTGCTTTTTAAATTAGTACTGAATACCGTGCAAGTGCTGGCAAAGGAGAACTCACCCTCGTTTCTAAAATTTATCGAAGAAAATAAAGAGCAAAATTCACTTACGATATTGAAAATACAATTGATAGGTCTTGAATCAGCTCCCGAACATAATAACTTGTCGGTTTTTGAATTACTTAAAAGATTGTTGACTAAACGAGCGTATGATGACGGGCTTCAGTATTGGATCGGGAAACTTATAAAGTCCGCCTACTCCCACCTGTCGCCGATTCAAAAGTCTGAACTTAATAATATACTGATCAATATAACCTCCCGATATGATTTTTATGCTCATCCTGGGGAATCTAGGAAATTGTTTTACAGCTATTACGGCAAAACACGCTTTGAACTCATATCAATGATACCGGAAGATGAGATAATGAAGGATCCGGCCCTAAAAAAACATTTCCGGGAACTGGAGAGAAAGTACGGTAAGGCAGAGATTAGGAAACCTCACTCGGCTAGGTTATATAGGATTGGTCCGCCACTTGATGACAGGGCCTACGAAAGGATGAATCTCGTTCAATGGGAAAACTCTTTTTTGGAATTTAATGCAGAGAGACGGCCGGAATTTGGCTCCGATCGGGGCGGCCTTACAGAGAACTAACGAGTGGTCCCGGACTATATGCTCGCGGGTCTCAAAGGCTTGGTTACTGCAAAGTATGATCCGGAAAAATCAGTGCTTCTTTTTAAAGAATTGTTTAAGATGCCCTTGGCCGGGTTTCACACTTTGCAATTAGTTTGGCTCACTGATTATCTTATTCTGAACAAATTGGTTGATGAGGAAATGATAAATTTTTTATGTAAAGTAGCTATTGAAGACCCTATTCCTGTAAAACCGACCAATCCAAACAATCCTGAATTCGACGCATTGAATACAAATAGAGGTGCGGCCGTCCATACATTAATACGGTGTTTTACACACAAAGGGTTTGGCGATAAGATTTTTGAAACCCTTGAACATGCAACACAAGATCCCATTATTAGCGTGAGAATTTCTGCTTTGAGGGATTTAGCAGTGCTGATGAACATTGACAAGGAGAAAACATTATCGTTATTCTTGAAATTTACTATAGGGACTGATAATTATCACGTCTACGAAGCAAGCATAAACAGTGCCCAGTACCTGGCTCGATACAATTTTGAAGCATTAGTTCCATACTTTGAAAAGGGCATACAAATCGAAAAAGTCCAGGACCAACTCGCTATTATTCTTGCGATTGCTTGGTTAAACGGTAAACCGGGTGCTTATCAGTTATTAGAAAAGGTCTGGGCCCTTAGTGAGAAGGCTAAGGCCAATATGGTCGATATTAGTGTCAGAAATTATATTGGTGCGGATGAAAAGTTGAAAGAAAAGTGCAAATCACTTTATACCAAATTCCTCGATACTGAATCTAAAGAAATAATACATCAGTATAATACTTCATTCCTGCATATAAGTCCGGGGCATTTTAAGGACTATCTTTCTTTGGTAAAAGAATTTAGTGCATCAAAGGTCGCAGCAAGTGAACCACATTATTTCTTTGAATTCTTAACAAAGTGTAGCAAAGCAAACCCGGTTGAAGTGTTGGATTTATTAAAGCATTATAGAAAGTACAGGGAACCTAATAGTGCCACCGGGCCATACTACAGTCCGGATGATCCGGTAAAAGCATTGATTGGAGCCTATAATGGCCTTTATGATCATTCGCCGCTTAACACGAAGTATGCGCGAAAAGCACTTGACCTTTTTGATGAAATGCTCAGGCAGCAATTGTTCAGAACTGAAGCTCAAAATGTGTTGAATGTAATATAAGAGAAAAAGCTTTATTAAATTACCCTTATAAAATTATCAGCCGAGTTTTGGAGAAATACAGAAGCCCCGAGCGCATTCCGGGTAGGGTCAATGGCTTCCAACGAATCCTGATTTTTTCCCTGCTTCCTTCCTCAACGAATCTCCAGACTCATCACCAACAGTTAACCATATGTATCGTTCACTTAGGATCAACTTAGTTTCAGAGTTCATAATCTGACTTTTTGGGGTAAACAATCAAAGTGTCGTTACTTAAATTTAATCCCAACTGTCAGATTAAATCATAGCTAATACAAATTATTTTCCGCAGCCGGGTCAGGCAACGGTTGAAAATACATCAGTTCGATCCACCGCTTTGCTAAGTCGGCGCGGAAACCATAGATCATGTTTTCATGTAACTTGGATCCATGCGTTAATATCGCAACAAAGCGTCCCTGGCTATCCAAAATGGGGGTGCCGCTGCAACCTTTAAATCTTGTATAATCAAGTATGGGTTTCCCCAAATCGAATTCTATAAAATATTCGGATATATTTGTTATAGGCAATCCCCAGTATAGCTTTTCTTCGAAGTTTAAAATACCATCTTTTAACAATGGTCTGATTCTTCCGAAAAAACTATATACTTCCTCCCGATCTACTTCAAAATCATGATCTATCACCAAAAAGCTTTTTGCACCTCTCTCAACCCTGACCTCACCTCTTTCATCCAAATTAAAAATCCTTTCTTCCTGGATCAGGTTTTCAACTAATGGGATCTCACGGAATGAAATATCCAGGCGTCCGCCCGGATCAAAATTATCTAAAACCATTTGAAGATCATCGGCGTCGGGCTCATCTTCAAAATAAATGTGCTGCATGTAAGAAAAATCTCCGAGTTGATAGATCTCACCTTGGTCGCCATTTCTTCTTCCAGTGAGTATACCGACTGCTCTTCCTTCTCTCATTGTAAAATGTGCAACAGAAATAATAAAATATCTTCCTTTATACTGAACGATGACTCCCGAGCCTAAAATGGGCTCCGTGAAGAAAGGAAGAATTCCGCTGACCAGGTGAATACAGGCCCTGACGGTAAGTTCAATTATGCCCATAGTGCTGTCGTTAATCATTACAAATCTACACAAAACTTAACTTAGTTTTCCAAGAGGTAGTACCATTAATCAACACAGATTCAGGCAATTATGGACATTGACTGAATAAGGTGAAGTCACTTTTTTAGGCACGTTTCTTCTACTAACTGTAATTTTGAACAGATGAACATTACCATCAATCAAGTCTTACGGCCTGTAAAGCTTGCTTTCCTTATTCAACCAAACCGGAAAGCAAGTTATGTTCGCGCATTGCAGGTATGTTCCTCGCTGTGGGGCGGTAAACATTTTCCAATACTTCCTTATTACAAAAAGTTCAGTGAGCAGTACACTACGGAGTACCACATTTTCGCAACTAAAACTCCGGAGTATTATAAAAACATCCTGGATAATTTTGACCCTGACTTCATTGTTATAGATAAGGGGATTGATCCGGCCCAGATCAAAACGTTTAAACCAAACAGGGAGATCATCAATATTGAAGAGATCGAAGAAAGCATCGCCAACAATGAAGCAAAGTATGGGATATCCATTCATGAAGTTTTGGAAACAATAAAGGATGTAGAATTTAAACATGAAAGGACAGATGCGCTGAAGGTCTGCTGCCCAAGCATCCCTTACCGCGACACCTTCGCAATGACAATGTGCGGGAGTGTTCCCGAGCAATACTGGGAGCTTCTTAAAAAAGTTGATCTGCCGGAAAAGTATATTTCATTCCCAAAAATTAACAATGATTCATTGGATGCCTGTATTGGGAAAGATATTGTGAATTACCTTTCTTTAACTACATATAATACAGATGCGTTTGGCAGTCCGTTATGGACAGGTGGGTTCGCAATTTATATTCTGGATAAAAATCACATGAATGACCTACTTAATATCTGGAATTATCGGGCGCTTGGGTGGAAAATTCTTGCCATACCGCACGACCTCCTGGATACCCCGTATTACAGAACAAAAATCGAGGAACAGCAGAGAGAGTACCATGAATATCCGAAACTGCTGGAACGAATACAGGTGTTAGTCAGCCATGCATTAACCGATGAAAAGGCCCGTGAACATGTCGCTTTGATTTATACCATCCAGGTAGACAAGGAAAAAAGAGCACCTTATATTCACCAGTGGTGGTTTCCACGGTACTGGGAAAAGGGAGAGTTTCTTAGCTATGACAAATCAGCTGCTGTTGCAATAAGGTCGACGAACAAACAAACCATTATTGCAACGGAGGATTTGAAAATTCACATTCCGGTATTATCTCCCACTTTCAAGGAAAGGTATATCCGTCATATAAAACCCCGCTACATCAATGAGATCAGGTTGGATTTTGATGAAATGGAAGGAAAGTATGCTCAGGTTTTGCCTGACATTCCCACACGTGCTGCAGATTTTATCATCAAGGGCTCCGGTTTCAGCCAGTGGATCTTTTCAGAGGGGGCAATGTATTTCCTGGCGCAAGGAAACTCCGATTACTTGTCTTTCATTATTCCAAAAGCATCGGAAGTCTTCACAAAATGGTTTGAGAATCACAAATTAAA
>JBGAQE010000170.1:0-9177 GCA_044220885.1 Chitinophagaceae bacterium | reverse complement strand
CATGCTCAGAATGGTAATAAGAAAAATGTTTTTGCCGGAATCACACTTCGCTATATGGGCGATCTTAAAGCAGCAGAACACAAATGGGATGAAGCCTTAACTGATTATCAAAAAGCCATTACACAATTAATCTATTTCTATAATGACAGTTCTGTAGAGAATAACCCCAGTAGTTATTCTGGTGTTTTTGCGGTGACGGAACTATACGAGACCTTGCTGGCAAAGGCCACTGCTTTCAGGGCTTTATTTGATTCCAAAAAAGATATCCGATCTCTTGAAGCATCAATAAAAACATTCCGTTCACTCTACCAACTCACCGATTATGTAGAAAAAACCTATGAATCGGATGAAGCCCGGATTTTCCTGAATCAAAAAAAATACGGATCACATCATATTCCCATCGATATCTGTCTGCAGTTATACAAGCTCACAAAAAAAGAGCAATATCTGGATGAAGCATTCTATTTCGACGAAAAAAATAAAGCATCTGTATTGGTAAATGGATTGCTTGAAAAGGAATTGAAAAAAGCAGTCAATATTCCTGAATCCTTATTAGCTGAAGAAAGCAATTGCAAGGAAAATATCAACCGCCTTTCCTTAAAAGCTGCTGCCATTTCTGATAGCAGCATTCTTTCCGGCATATTGACACAATTAAGGGAACAGGAACTAAAACTGGAATCACTTTCTAAGAAATTCGCTGAGAATCCAGCTTACAATAAACTTCATTTTGAAGAAACAACTATAAGTTTTTCTGAACTTCAACAAAAGATCATACCTAAAAATGGCGCCATTCTTTCGTACCATATGGGGGATAGTAGTATCCTATGCTGGGTAATCACGAAAGAAGAAAGAGAGATGTTTGAACTTCCCAAGACAGATTCTCTTATATATTCCATTCACGAACTAAGCACTGCACTGGAGAAAAACAGCGGGAATGACAATATGCTTTTCCGTCGAAATTCGCATAAGCTATATGACCAATTGATACAGCCATTGGTTAAAAACCTCAACGGTTATTCGCAATTGATGATTATACCGGATGATGAGTTAAGTTATATTCCTTTTGAAATGCTGCTAGATGGAAACGACAATTACCTGCTCGACAACTTCGCTATCAGCTATAACTATGCCTGCAGCCTTTTAAAGAAAGAAGGAGAATTGGAGACCCGTTCTTCCAATTCTATTTTGGCTTTTGCCCCTTATTCAGACAAATCCAATAATTCATTGTTGGCTCCATTGCCAGCATCCGAAGAAGAGGTGAGTCATTTGGGAGGAACCTTTTATTTAAGTAAAGCAGCTACAAAACAGATTTTTCTGAAAGATGCAGGGAATTATAACATTTTACATTTAGCCACCCATGCCCAGGCAAATGACAAAGAACCATTGCAATCATACATCGCCTTTTACCCACAACATCCCGACTCACCGTCTTTAGATCAGGTTTATCTTCCCGATATCTATAGTCTCCAGCTCACAAAAACACATCTTGCCATATTAAGTGCTTGTGAAACAGGTGGTGGACAACTGATAAAAGGAGAAGGTATAATCAGTCTGTCGCGTGCTTTCTCATATGCAGGTTGTGCCAACATGATAACTTCCCAATGGAAAGCAGATGATGCTGCTACATCTTATATAACCCAGCGATTACACTTACTATCTTAAAGATGGATATAGCATTGCTACTTCTTTACAGAAAGGGAAAATGGATTATCTGACAGACCAAAAGATAGAGGGAAGAAATAAGACGGCAGCCTATTGGGCACATTTACGGTTAACAGGGCAATTTGCACCAGACGATAGCAACAGTAAATGGTGGTGGCTCCTTTTAGTACCTGCTCTGCTAATTGTCTATGTATCGATAAAAAAATTCCGGCTTCAATAATGAAGCCGGAACGGGGGTACTCTCATAGGTTGGAATATCTTATTTATGCAACACTACTGTTGGCACATGGGTATCTTCATTGTTACGAACTACAACTGTATTGATTGTACTATCCTGGTAACCACCAGCTGTAGCATCAAACACTAACTTATAAGATCCGGCTTTCAGTCCTACGAATTTAAACTCACCTTCTCTTTCTGGTTTTGCAGTGGCAGTATCTGTATTACTGATAGCCATAACAATCGCCTGAGCTTCGAATGGACTAACACGGCCTTCAATTCTTCCGGATTTTTGTTTGCTGAATATGCGGATATTACTCCTCAATTCGAAACCATGGTTATTTCCAGAGCCGCTGTTATTTGTTTTGATAGATTTTCCTGCATCAAAATCGAGGGAGAAAGCAAACTGATCAGGAGCAATCATGTCTACATTTGAGCCATCGAGTTTTGCTTCTACCTGGTTATTGTTATCCTTCACTTTCAATGGAGAAGTTACAGTACCCTGAACCACAGAGTTATTATTTCCCAGAGTAAGGCGGATCTTTTGCAATTTTCTATTGGCAGGAATGGTACCTGTTGCAAAAAGAGTATCTACTCCATTACGGAACTGGAGGATATCGTAAACACCAGGTGTAATGTTCAGGTTAAACCAGCCACCAAGGCTGTCAACGCCATCATCTTCCAGTTTGATTTCCAGTTTCTGGATATCGATATTCACTTTATCGAATACCAGGGTCTGGTCGTCTGTGAGATATACTTTTACTCGTGTAGGCGCCGTAGTAACTACAGTACCTCCATTATTTGCCGTTGAACTGGCATCTTTCTGGCAAGCGATGGTAATAACTGTACTTGCTACTACTGCTGCTGCCCATTTCATTGTGCGGATTGCTTTGTTGTTCATAAAATAAGTAATTTGAAAATTTGGGAATTTGAAAATTTGAAAATAAACAGCCGAATACAATTACCGGTAAGAACAGAAGTTCTTTGATTTTCGCCTTCAGCTTTTTGACTTTTAATTTTTGACTTTTAACTTTTGACTTTCTTTACAATAATTAGTAACCACCAAACGACCCGATGTAACCATTGTTTAAAAAAAATTTTCCACTCCCAGTCGTAGCTGCGGTCAGACTCCAGACTCTAGACTTCTGTCTCCCGACTAAAAAAAAATCCCCTGGAAAACCAGAGGATTCAGCATATAATTAATTAAAAACTTCGAATTAGAAACCTTAAACCCTTAAACCTTTAAACACCTTAAACTTCCCACCCTCACTTCTTCCAACGTGCAATCTTCACTTCCTTTAGGAACCAATTACCTACCTTATCGTGATAGAGGTGCAGTTTATCGGCATTTATCTTCTCGAATAAAGGAACAGCCTTATCGAAATCCTGTTGCTTCAGGTAGCTAAGAGCCAGGTAATATTCAGCATCGTCCTGGAATTCGCTTGTATTGAAAGATGCATTTTTTGTAAGTACGGTTGACAGGTTAAGGACTGCCTTATCAAGATTGCTGGTTGACAAATAAGCCAATCCAGCGTAAAAATGATCTTTCAAAGTAGGGTTCTGAATACTTTCAAAAGTAATGATCACTTGCTCATATTTCTTTTTAGCATATTCAGTCTCAACTTGGGATTGCTGGGTATTACCACGGGAAGTACCTACATTAAAGGCAGCATATTTATCATTGAAAAGCTTATCTGGACTTAAAGAGAAATATTGGTAGAGTCCACCTGCAACAACAAGAATAAATAAGCCAACAGCTATTCTCAATGTGAACTGTGTTATTTTTCTGACAGGTGATAATTGGCGAACATTATCCTTTTCAGTTGCTTTCAATTCATTCATCATTTCGGCATGAATGGAAGCCACTTGCATCTGCAGGCCAAGTCTTGATACTGCCATGCGTGTATTGCGCAGATTCTCCAGTTCCATTTGCCTGGCTGGATCGCCAGCTAATTCCAATTCAAGAGTGGCAACTTCGTCACCAGACATATCACCGTCCATGAATCGGATCAGCTGCTCAGTGGGTGTATAATTGTCATTCATAGTTCAATGCTTTTTTTAAGGTTTTTGCCATATTTGGATCGGCGGTCAGCATTTGTTCCAATTGCTTCAGGCATTTATATTTTTTATTTCTAACCACCTGTTCGCTATCGTAACCTGCTATATCAACTATTTCTTTCATTGATCGGTCTTCATAATAATAGGCTAACAAAATCTTCTTACACTGTTCACCTAATTTCTCTACCACATCCATCACTTGTTTTCTCGATTCTCTTCCAGCTATTTTTTGAGCTGCATCTTCGTCTATCGTATCTTTTGCTTTCTCAAATTTCATTTCTCGTACATCCGCTCTTCCTTTTCTTTTCAATTCGTTCAGCCAGGTGTTACGGGTGAGGGCGTAGAGGAAGGTTTTTACTGATGAATCGCCTCTGAATTTTTCCAATCTCACTAATTCGATAAAGCTGACGAGAACTTCCTGGAAAATATCTTCTGCATCCTGTTCGCTGCCACTGTTTTGCACTATATACACTTTCAGGACTTCAAAATTCTGTCTGTATAAGAACTTAAGGACAGGATTCATCCCCCTGCCCGAACGAAGGGCCTCCAGCAGTTCTGAATCCGTGTAATTTTTGACTACTTCCATTCTATTCTACCTTAATTTGTAAACAATAGACCTAATTTTGTAACCGGATTTAGCTTTTTTTATCCGGACAGGTCATATAATGCAAAGGACATGAATTATTTCGAACTTTTTGGGCTTCCAGTACAGCTAAAAATAGATACAAACGCCCTACCCCGCAAATATTTTGAATTGAGCCGGAAGTACCACCCCGACTATTTTGCCAATGCCAGTCCTGAGGCTCAGGCAGAGGCCCTGGATATGTCGGCCCAGCTCAATAAAGCCCTGAAAACCCTTCAAAATCCCGATGAAACCATAAAATATGTGTTACAATTAAAGGGATTACTGGCAGAAGAGGAGAAATACACCCTCCACCCTTCATTTTTGATGGAGGTGATGGAGCTCAATGAACAGCTGATGGAGCTTGAAATGGAGCCAGATGCGGCCCTTTTGAGCCGGACAGAGGCACAAACCCAACAATTAATCGATGACAACTACCAGCTTGTGGCAGCGATTCTGGACAATTATCAGGAAGCTGTTACTACCGAAAAAGAACTGTTGCAAGTGAAGGAATACTATTTCAGGAGGAAGTATCTGGAGAGGATAAGGGAGAAGGTCAGGGAGATGGGGAGTCTTTAAGGGTTCAGGAGGTTCCCCGACGCGTCGGGGTTCAATAGGTTCAATAGGTTGGGGCAAGAGTCTGAGGTTTAGAAAATAAAGTATAATGGTTTGGTAGGAACTTGGCTAATTCGTAATATTGCATCCCGCTTTGAGAAGCGGTTGCGTTTCAACTTATTGAACCTCTTCAACTTCTCAAACATTTTGAACTTCACATTAGCCCAGATGGCGGAACTGGTAGACGCGCTAGACTCAAAATCTGGTATCGCAAGGTAGTGCAGGTTCGATTCCTGTTCTGGGCACTTTTAGAGACTCAACGTTTGTTGGGTCTTTTTTTGGTCAAAAGTCAAAATTGGTGTCAAAATTGGTGTTCGAAATGTAGCACTGGTTTTGACTTTTGACTTATAATATTGACTTTATTGATTTTTACTAAAGAAGAGGTTATGCAGGGTCTCCAACCTTATAAGGTTGGAGACCTTGCACAACTTTACTTGTAACAGACAATTAGTTGTACAAACTTGTCAATCCCCTACGAGGTATTTATGCAAATCTGGAAACAAAGAATTTTCATTTTGTTGAAACTTAAGCCTGGACAGAGTTCTATTAAAGTATCCTTGTTCCGGGATCTTAATTTTTTGCTTTTTACATTGCCGATAAACATTTACAAAAAAAGGGTTGTAGTGAGCAAGAGGTTGTATAAGGTCTCCAACCTTATAAGGTTGGAGACCTTATACAACCTCTTTACAACTTTTTAGAATCAAATACAACCCCTTTACAACCTTTTACCGCTATGGAAAAGTTGTAAGACTAAAAATTGCGTACAACTTCTGCCACCCAGCATTTCGCTCCTACCTTACCTAGAATCCTTAATTTGCAGCATGCCAGAGCCGCAAATCTTGCTGACCACACTCAACGCTAAATACATCCACATGAATTTGGCGATAAGGCTGCTATATGAATTGAATAAGAACGATGAAAGGCTGTCGTGGAAGGAATTCACCATTAAAGAAGATAAGAACGAGATTGCCGCCTATTGCAGCCAATATGAAGTGGTCTGCTTCAGCTGCTATATCTGGAATATCACGCAGACCCTTGAAGTGGCTTCAATGATAAAAACCCTCAATCCATCTACAAAAATTTTGCTGGGTGGTCCTGAAGTTACTTATGACTGGCAGGATACGATTCAACACCCTTCAATTGACTATATTATAACCGGGGAGGGAGAGATTCCCTTCACCCAATTTCTGCAGCACTACCCTTCTGTTGAGAAAGTCTCCAATCTGGCATCAAAGAAAAATGACGACCTGATCTACCATCTCGAATCGGCCAACTTTGATCTGGAAACATACGCCAATACAAATCCCTACCAGCACGATGATGTTGATACGTTAAAGAATCGAGTTCTATATCTTGAAACATCAAGAGGCTGTCCATATAAATGTGAATTCTGTTTGGCCAGTCTTGATAATAGAGTTCGCTACCTGCCGATGGATCATATAAAAAGCAATCTGCTTTATTTGATGACTCATGGAAGGGTCATCAAATTCCTTGACAGGACTTTCAATGTAAAAAAAGATTTCACCCTCGACATATTCCAATTCATATTAGACAATGCACGTCCGGAGAATGTTTTCCAGTTTGAAATAACGGCAGATATATTGCATCCTGCCATCATGCAATTCATCATTGATAAGGTTCCCAAGGGCATGTTCAGGTTTGAGATCGGTATTCAAACAGTAAACCAGAAAGCTAATCTGGAAGTAAGCCGGAAACAGAATTTTGAAAAGACCAAAGAAGTGATCCTGCGATTAAAAGATCATGTTGAGATGCATCTTGATCTTATAGTAGGACTTCCTTTCGATTACTGGAATGATATCAAATATAGTTTTGAAGAAGTCTTCAAACTATTCCCACCAGAATTACAACTAGGATTTTTGAAATTTTTGAAGGGCACTCCTGTGAGGGATAAATACCTTAACTATGGATATGAATTTGATCCGATAGCACCTTATCAGATTATCAAAAGCAACTATCTCTCAGAGAAAGAATTATCGGATATCACCAAATTGGAACATGCCCTTGAAATTTATTGGAATAAGAAAAGGCTGGTACATACTTTGAAATATGTAACATCTAAGTATAGTGTATTCGACTTCCTGTTTCAATTGGGCAAACATTTTGAATCCAGAAGCAGTTTTTATTCTTACACATTAAATGATATCTATAGCATTGCGAAGGATTTCATCACCTTAAATTATCCAAACGATTCTTACTTGCATCAAGTATTAGCTATAGATTATTATTTGCAGCATAAGTAAAACCAGTGGAATTCGGAATACCTGAAACTCCAAAAAAAAGAAAATTCAGTTTACTGGAAAGAATGGGATTGCCACATAACAAACTAAGATATATAGTAATTCCTATTGACTTTTCGTATGAGGTATTTAATAATGAAAACTGCATCCTGCCTAAGAATGAACAGTTAATAATTGAATATACAGGCATCAGCAAGGCAAAGATCATTCAAACTACGCAAAATAGCTTACAGCTGAGTTCAAGTTAACTTGTCACTTAGCTTACGCGTCTACTTTTTTATAAGGAGGAATTAAAAGGAATATTTTCTATTAATTACCAAGTGCTACAACTAACAAATATATCATCTGAGGTAGAGCAGATGACTTGCCCTCTCCATCTACCTGAGTAACATTTTGCACAAACAGACTCAATTGCTTTTTGGATTTCCAAAGCTCTGTATCATAAGTTGGTTCCCAAGAACCGACAGATGATGAATTTAAATCGCTATTAACCCAACTGGAACCAGGGAAATCCTTATTAATAGAAACTGATACCTTATTGCCTCTTTCATCATCCCTGAAGAGCAAAGCCACATTTGATTTTGAACCATTTTTCCAGCCAATAACTTGTGGACGGGAAATAGGAATTTGTTTTGTACCTGTCCCGCTCAAACTAAAAGCTGACTGCCTGGCAAAAGGCTGCTGTTGTTTCCACTTGCCGTTTTTAAGATAGACTAAATGATACTGTGGAATAAGAGAATTTGGCTCCTGCCAATAACTGGCTATTATTGGAATTCCATCCAATACATACATCGAAGTCTGATTAATCAATTCACTTTTTTGTGGAATCACACAGGCATACTCAGCAGTAGTGGCCGTGATTGGCAGATAGTATTTTTCACCGGTGGATTTTTCCCAGCTGAGGCCACCATCTTTAGATACAGCATAGCACAAATCATGATTACTGGCTACATCAGCCGATTCCCGCCAAACCCAGGAAATATGGAAATAGCCCTGATCATCAACTGCAGCTTGCCAATAGGCATTTCTCCACCCTTCTCCATCAATCAGCAAACTTTGAATCTGATGCCATTTGCCTGATTTAGAGTTGTAACTATTTATGATTAGATTACCCTTTCCAGATTCTCCATCACGATACAAGAACAATAGATCACCTGAAGGCATTTTGTAAAACTCGGGATAGGTTACATGTCCTTCGAATTGTCCGGTCATTGCCATTTTCTCACCGAGAACAATAGAACCTGGAGAGATGCTTTTACAATACTGAAGAGGAGTATTATGATGATTCCAGGCAACATGCAAAAAGCCTTTTCCGTCTGCCATGATGCTAATACTATTATGAGCATCGTCAGCATTTCCTTTGTAAGGAGATTTTTGAAATATCCATTTAGATGAATTGAGTTGTCTCTTACCTATTACCAGAAATTGTTCCTCATCATAGTAAGCGATGAACTGGGTCTGCTTCCATGTGGTTAATGAGTTTTTTCTGAACACAACGGTATTAACGGAGTTTTTCGCCCAGCCCAATGCAACGGGAAGGCTATCTGCTTTTGACTTAGCAGATTGAAGAAATGAGTAATGAAATAAGAAAGAGGATGGGTTTCATTGTGGGACAAAGATAAAGAGTTGTGAAACTAGCGTTGTTTTTTACAAGTGGAGATGTCATCTTACCCCCAAGATGACATCTTGGGGGGTAGATGCCATCTTATACCCGAGATGTCATCTGGGGGTAAGATGTCATCT
>JBGAQE010000169.1:2488-7774 GCA_044220885.1 Chitinophagaceae bacterium | reverse complement strand
GGAGTAGGGAATAATTGTAGTACTAAAACAAACGTTGAAAACATAAACATTCGTTAAGCAATCAGCATTAAGATTTATGACTTAAGAATTAATCCTTCAGAATTAAAATTCTTCTTGTTATTATTTGAAAAATAAAAATTGCTATCATGTCAGAGTACAGTTTTTTTGGGGCCGTAGAAAAGAGTTTCGATAAGGCCGCTAAGTTTACGAAATGGGATCCAGGTATCCTTGAACAGATCAAACAGTGTAATGCGGTATACAGGATGCATTTCCCTGTTTTGATTGATGATAAGATTGAAGTTATTAAAGCGTATCGGGTACAGCACTCGCATCACAAACTTCCTTGTAAAGGGGGTATTCGTTTTGCCATGAGCGTGAACCTTGATGAAGTAATGGCATTGGCGGCATTGATGACTTATAAATGCGCTATTGTAAACGTTCCATTTGCAGGTGCTAAGGGTGGTATCACAATCGACCCTAAGAAATATACTCCTTATGAACTGGAGAAAATCACCCGCCGTTATACATCAGAACTGATCAAGAAAAATTTCATAGGACCTGGCATTGACGTTCCTGCTCCTGACTATGGAACCGGCGAACGTGAAATGGCCTGGATTGTAGATACCTATTCAAGTATGCGTCCGGGTGAAGTGGATGCATTAGGTTGTGTTACTGGTAAGCCCGTTACACAAGGTGGTGTTCGCGGACGAAAGGAAGCAACAGGTCTTGGTGTATTTTTCGGACTTCGTGAAGTTTGTAATATGCCAGATGTAATGAAGAAGCAAGGCATGACTGTTGGAGTAGAAGGAAAAACAGTTGTAGTTCAGGGATTAGGTAATGTGGGTTATCATTCAGCAAAATTCTTCCAGGAAGCAGGTTCAAAAATAATTGGACTTGCTGAATACGAAGGTGCCATCATGAGCAAAGATGGACTTGATGTTGATGCCGTATTCAATCACCGTAAGAAAACAGGATCTATCCTTAATTTCCCAGTGCCACTAATCTTGCCAAGAGCAGTGATGCATTGGAAATGGAATGTGATATATTGATACCAGCTGCATTGGAGAATGTAATCAATGGAGATAATGCACCCAATGTAAAAGCTAAAATAATCGGAGAAGCTGCAAACGGTCCTTTAACTCCAGAAGCTGATGAAGTTTTTGAAAAGAAGGGCATCCTTGTTGTTCCTGATATGTATCTTAATGCTGGCGGTGTAACTGTAAGTTATTTTGAGTGGTTGAAGAACTTAAGCCATGTACGTTATGGACGTATGGAAAAGCGCTTTACAGAAAAACCAGAATCGTCAGATGTTGGAACAGGTTGAAAACATCACAGGTAAAAAAGTAAGTGCACAAGAAAAGGATGATATCATTCATGGTCCAGATGAAGTGGATCTGGTTCGTAGCGGTTTGGAAGAAACCATGATCAGTGCTACAAGGGAAGTTATGGAATGCTGGAAGGCAAATCCAACTATCCCGGATATGCGCACTGCGGCATATGTAGTGGCGATCAATAAGGTTGGCACCAGCTATGCGGAGCTAGGAATTTTCCCATAAGAGTAGAACTTTAATATAGAAGCCCTGGAGTGATTCCGGGGCTTTTTTTGGAGTTTTTTTGTTTATTTTGAGACATTGCAACTAAAACAAATTTTTCCTTAAATATGAGACGCAGAGACGCGGGAGACTAAGAGAGATTGAATATTCCAGATTGAAATTAATTTCATACAGAAAAGAACCCGCGTCTCTGCGTCTTCGTGTCTTCGTGGTTCAAAAACAAATACAAAATCTTTTTAAAATAAAAAAAAACTTCCAATATTTATTCAACCCCGACGAGTCGGGTGAACTTATTGAACCTTATAAGAAATAGTTCAGGAATAGCTGTAGCCCTTGCTTTTTACGGTCATCTAATAAATAGCTGATATTCTTTGTGAAATATGTATGAAGATCATATTCGGGGAAATTCACTTCTGCAACTACTTTATCAATTTGTCCTAATCCGGTTTTGTTTGCTTCATCAAAGGCCTTTACAAAAGCTTCAGGTAGGGCTTTATTACTTACCCAGCATGCGAAAACAAAAGGCAATCCGGTGAAATTCTTCCATGCTTCACCTAAATCGTAAACATAAGGCATTTGGTTACGGAGTGATAAACATCTGTCGCCAATTACCAATCCAGCTGTAGTTCCTTTAATACGATCACCAAATTCTTCCTGGGTGTCTACAAAATGCACTTTTATCTTCCAATATTTTTCAAGCAGTATCTGAACCAAGGCTGCAGAAGTACGGCTTTGGTAATCCAGCAGTACTTCTTTTATTTCATCCATCGGCACCTGACTCAACAAACAGACAGAGGCCACTACCCCATCAGCACCAATCCCATAATTTCCAACAATATGCGCTTCTTCAAGTTTTGGAATAATAGCAACAGGTACTAATCCCATATCGATATCTGCCATCAAGCAAGTCCCTGGCCACATTCGCCGGGAAATCGGGCACCAATTCCATCTGCTCCAATACCGCTGAATGGTGTATGCCATAAAGCAGGGGTTTGGTGTTGAGATAATTAACAATTCCAACCTTTATCTTCTCCAATTGAATTAATTTTACGGCGCAAAGGTAGGGGGAGGGAATTTGATCCCGAAAATTTGGGATGAGAATTTGAAAAATGTGGAGATGTGGAGATGTGGAAATTAACAGCCGGGAGACGGAAAGTCGGGAAGTCCGAAAGACCGGAAGAAAATACAAATGGGGAGTTAGGAGTCGGAAGTCTATAGTCGGGAGTCGGGAGGAATACAGATGATCAGATTATGGACAGATATTGAATTGGGGACAATTTTTGACTTTTTACTTTTGACTTTTGAATTAGTTTTTTATCGCAACACTTTAAACAAGACTCATGGATTTACAGGCTTTAACTGCTATTTCTCCGATAGATGGAAGGTATCGTTCGAAGGTGCAGCATCTGGATGAATATTTTTCCGAATTCGCCCTTATAAAGTACAGGGTATTGGTAGAAGTGGAGTATTTCCTGTTCCTGGCGGATAAGAAATTTTTTACAGCTCCTCAGCCATTGCGTAAGGCTCTGAGGGAGATGATGGAACAATTCAGTTTGGAAGATGCCCAAAAAATAAAAGATACGGAGTCTGTTACCAACCATGATGTTAAGGCAGTTGAATATTTTATAAAAGAAAAACTGGAAGCCAATAAAGCCGGTCATTTAAAAGAGTGGGTTCATTTTGGTTTAACATCACAAGACATTAATAATACTGCTGTTCCCTTGTTATGGAAGCATGCACTTGAATTTGAATACCTGCCAGCTTTATTGAATCTCAATCGCCAATTGGAATTATTGGCAGTGGAATGGAAGGATATTCCCTTTATTAGCACGTACACATGGGACAAGCAGCTAGTCCCACCCGCCTGGGAAAAGAAATAATGGTATTCGCAGAAAGGATAGAGAATCAGGTGGAGCAGCTAATACAAACTCAGGTAAGTGCGAAATTCGGAGGTGCTACCGGTAACTTTAATGCGCATCATATTGCCTTTCCAAAAAAGAATTGGGTAAAGCTGGGAAATGAATTTGTAGAGAATGTACTTGGATTGAGGAGACAACAATTCACGACTCAGATTGAGCATTACGATACACTAGCTTCTCAGTTCGACAATATAAAACGCATCAATACCATATTGATCGATTTTAGCCGTGATATATGGACTTATGTATCGATGGATTATTTCAAGCAACAAACCAAGAAAGGTGAAATAGGATCTTCTGCGATGCCGCATAAAGTGAACCCTATTGATTTTGAAAATGCAGAAGGAAATCTTGGAATTGCCAATGCTATTCTGGAACATCTTTCAGCTAAACTACCCATCAGTCGCTTACAGCGTGATCTTACAGATTCTACTGTTTTACGGAATATTGGAGTACCAATGGCTCACACGATATTATCTTTCAAATCCATTGAAAAAGGTTTAGGCAAATTGGTATTGAATGATGAGAAGATCTACAGCGACCTCGATAATAACTGGGCAGTGGTAGCAGAAGCTATCCAAACTGTTTTACGTCGTGAAAACTATCCCAATCCATATGAGGCATTGAAGGAACTTACTAGAGGTAAATCGGGTATCAACAAAGCCAGTCTTCATGCCTTCATCAATGGACTTAAGATATCTCCAGCGCTGAAGAAAGAGTTGAAGTTGATAAGTCCGCACAATTATACTGGGGTGAATCCTGATATTGTTTAAGGTTTAAAAGTTTAGTTTAAGAGTTTAAGAGTTTAAGGTTTCTTAGGTGTAGCAGTGGAAGTAAGCTGATAGTTCAAGTTTTGCTTTAGTTCAAAAGGTTCAAGGAGTTCAAGAAGTTTAAAAGGGCTGAAGTGTAACAAACTACTTAAACATACAAACACTGAAATTGAAGCCCATTGTTTCTCTTCCCTACTACCCTACTACCTAACAACCTAACTACCTAACTCCCCTACTTGTATTTGTATTCTCTCCCCGGACTATCTCGCTCTCAAACCTTCTAGGTGATCGTACGGACTTCCGGACTTCCGGACTTTCGGACCTTCACACTCCCGGACTTCCGGACCTCCTCCAAAATTCGTACCTTTAACAGCAAGATGAACCTAAGCACCCGTAAAACAAAGTTCTATTTCTTCTCTTTTTTGCGACATGACCTTAATGCCAGTGTTACTGTTTTCTTTGTAGCCTTACCACTTTGCCTTGGTATTTCATTAGCCTCTGGGGCCCCTGTTTACTCTGGTTTAATTGCCGGGATCATTGGCGGGATTGTAATATCTTTTTTAAGTGGGTCACAGTTAAGTGTCAGTGGTCCGGCGGCTGGCTTAACCGCTATATGTGTTTCAGCCATAAGTGATCTTGGAGCCATTGAAATATTCTTCTTAAGTGTAGCCATTGCCGGAGTTATTCAGATTCTTCTTGGAGCATTTAAATTGGGCGGCTTTACTCATTTCATTCCCTCCACAGTAATCAAGGGAATGTTGGCAGCCATTGGATTACTATTGATATCAAAACAGATTCCATTACTGATTGGATATAACAAACCCGATTTCTGGCGTAATGAGTTATTCAATATACTTACATTCAATCATGGCTTTGAAAATATCACCAGTCTTTATGAGAGTATTTCCTGGGGGCCTGTTATTGTAGCTGCTGCATCCATAGGCCTGTCTTATCTGTGGCAGAAAACATTAGCTAAGAAAGTGAATTTTCTACCTTCCACAATTATAATTGTAATAGCTGGTTCATTATCTGCATTAGCGCTGC
>JBGAQE010000169.1:0-2483 GCA_044220885.1 Chitinophagaceae bacterium | reverse complement strand
ACCCAGTAATTTCATCAATGAAATCAAGTTCCCCGATTTCAGCAGTTTATTTAAAGATGCCGCTATCTGGAAATATTCTGTGTTAATCTGCTTTGTAGCATCACTTGAAACGCTGTTAAGTATTGAAGCCATTGACAAGCTTGACCCCTTCAACCGAATAACTCCTCAAAACAGGGAGTTGATGGCACAGGGTACCGGTAATCTTATAAGTGGTTTGATAGGTGGATTACCAATCACTGCCGTAATTGTAAGAAGTTCAGCGAATGCTGAAGCAGGTGGAAGAACAAGACTGTCTGCTTTTGCACACGGCATTTGGTTATTAGTAGCGATTTTCCTTGCTACACCACTTATCAATGCCATACCCTATAGCGTTTTGGCGGTCATATTATTCAGAACTGGTTATAATCTGGCCAAACCTAAAATGATAAAAGCTGTTTACAAACAAGGCAGGGAGCAGTTCATGCCATTCATAGTTACCGTCATTGCCATATTGTTTACAGATTTACTGATTGGTGTATTGATTGGTGTGGTATATAGCATATACTTTCTTGTAAAACATACATATCGTGCAGGCTTCACACTAAAAGAGAAAACAGTAGGCCACAATAATCATATAATAATTGAACTGGCATTAAATGTAAGTTTCCTTAATAAGAAGCGATTCATGGTTATGCTGGATAAGATACCCGCTTATTCGATTGTTGAAATCAATGGAAACGATAGTGTTTATATAGACCACGATATACTTGAAATAATAAACGACTTCAAATCAAAAGCTCATTTGAAACATATAGATTTGAAGTTGTTGAATATACCGGAGGTGGAGAGTATAGAGTTGCACTAGAAAGTTCAAGAGGTTCAAGAGGTTCAAGAGGGACGTTTGAAAGTTTAAGAGTTTAAGGGTTTAAGAGTTTAAGGGTTTAAGGTTTAAGGTTTTTAAGTGCAGCAGCGAAAATGGGTTCAAATCGTTCAAATGTTCAAGAAGTTTCAGAGGGCAGATTAAAAGTCGGCCCTTTGATTTTTTAGGATTTAACCGCAGAGACGCGGAGACGCAGGGAGAAAACATGCCTCTGCGTCTCCGCGTCTCTGCGGTTAAAAATCAATTAATTCCAAAACGAATTTTTTTAAAAGCGTGTCATGATCTAAATACTCTTCTTCAAAGTTGAAACCGCATTTCAATAGCACATGCTGAGAAGATGCATTTGCAGATTCGGTGATGGCGTATATTTTTTTGAGGGAAGTATTTGAAGAGATATATTGAAGTCCGGCTTTTACTAATTCGGAAGCATACCCTTTACCCCAATGCTGTTTTGTTAGCGCATAGCCTAATTGAAATAGATCGGTACCTTCTATGGGAATGATCACAAAGCTTCCGACAAACTCACCAGTAACTTTATCGTCAACCAAAAATCGGCCCAGAGGGGAAAGTTTTTTATTGAGTTCAATGTGTTGCTGAAGAAACTCAGAACATTGCTCCCTGGTTTTAGCGGCCCGAATATATTTCACCACTTCAGGATCGCCATGAATCCTGAAATAATGTTCTGCATCAGCAATAGACTGTGTTCGAACCAATAAGCGGGATGTTTCGAATATGGTCAAACTATTGAGTTTAGAAAGGAAGGCTTATACCATTTCCTTATGTATCTCTGATGTGAAGTGAAATTCTATATCCGGATTGTTAGTACGCTCCGTATTAAGGAACCACTCACTTTGTGCGAGATAAACAAGATGACCGTCTTTGTCTGTAGCAATATTGCTCGATTTGAAACGGGTGAAGTCTTCCAGTTTTTTTGGATCCTTACTGGTAATCCAGCAAGCCTTATAATAGGCTTGTGCCCTGAATTCAACCGAAGCACTGTATTCCTGCAAAAGACGATATTGAATTACTTCAAACTGAAGTTCTCCCACACATCCGATAATTTTCTTATTGCCCCCGAACTGGGTAAACAATTGCGCTACTCCTTCATCTGTCAACTGCAATAATCCTTTTTCCAGTTGTTTTGTCTTCATCGGATCTTTATTCACCACTTCTTTAAATATCTCCGGAGAGAAAGAAGGGATTCCTGTAAAGTAAAAATCCTCGCCTTCAGTAAGTGTATCTCCTATTTTAAAGTTTCCGGTATCAAACAATCCGACTACATCACCTGGATAAGCTTCTTCAATCACGTCTTTATCACGTGCTAGGAAGGTATATGGGTTGCTGAATCGAACATCCTTATCGAGGCGAACGTGATGGAAATATTTATTCCTTTCAAATTTTCCGCTACAAACCCTTAAGAAGGCAATACGGTCGCGATGTTTTGGATCCAGGTTTGCATGTATCTTAAAAATGAATCCGCTGAACTTATCTTCATTTACATCAAGGGTTCTAACAGTGGTCTCCCTGCTTCTAGGTGTAGGCGCAATATTAATAAAGGTGTCGAGCATTTCCTTTACACCGAAATTATTCACCGCACTTCCAAAAAACACCGGAGCCACTTTAC
>JBGAQE010000168.1:0-8765 GCA_044220885.1 Chitinophagaceae bacterium | reverse complement strand
GCCAGTTCAAAAATGGCGTCTTCCTCCTTTTCCTTTTCCAAAACCGTATTTGCCAGAGCGAAGGAAGTTATATGGGATATATGGCTCACATAGGCGGCGTGCATGTCGTGTGCTGCTGCATCCATGTACACCAGATCCATTCCCAGCTCCTTGTAAATATTTTCAATGATTGAAACAGCTTCCGGATCACTTTTCTCTTTTTCACATATAACACAAACCCTTCCAACAAAAGCATTATGAAGGGCTGCTTCCGGACCACTGTACTCAGTACCCCACATTGGGTGTGTGGCAACAAAGCGATCTCGTTTCGGATGATCAGATAATGCAGAGCAAAGGAAATTTTTTGTAGAACCTGCATCCGCCACTATCTGCTTATCAGTAATCATATCCATAATCTCTTTCATTACGGGTAATGTGGCATCAACTGGAATGGCAACATATATGAAATCACTCTTTGCTACAGCCTCTTTCAATGGAAGCACCTCATCCACGATTCCTAACTCAAGGGCTTTCTTACCACTGGCTTCTGTTCTGCTTACTCCAATGATATGCTTAGCCAGTTTCTTATCCTTCAACCCAAGGGCAAAAGAACCACTGATTAATCCGACACCGACTATTGTAACTGTGTTGAAAGACATGGCAGTTTGTTTTTGAGAAAGAAGAATAGTAGGGGAGTTAGGAAGTAAGGAAGTAGGGGAGAATAAACAGCCCACCACAACACATTACTACATTACATCTCATAACAACTCTTCAACTTTACAATTTGTGTTCAAATATTTTATTAATAAAAATCAATAACTTACCTAGCCAAAAAATTTCCCTACTTCCCTACTTCCCTACTTCCCTACTTCCCTACTTCCCTACTTCCCTACTTCCCTACTTCCCTACTTCCCTACTTCCCCATTTTCAAATTTTCAAATCATCAAATTTTCAAATTTTCAAATTCCTCACTCTCTCAATACTCTCCCCAAACTTCTCCTCCGTACTACATAAACTCACTCTCACATATTTATCACCAGCGTTTCCGAAAATACCACCAGGGGTAATGAATACATAGGCTCCATTCAACACTTCATCACTCAATTCAAATCCATTTTTATAGTTAGATGGAATACTTGCCCATACAAACATTCCTACTTGTTCTTTTGAATATTCACATCCCAACAGATCTAATAATTCGTAAGCCTTCTCTCTTCTTTTTCTATATACTGCATTTACAGAATCATACCAATCTTTACCAAGTCCCAGTGCTTTTGCCGCAGCCAATTGAACTGGCAGAAACATTCCACTATCCATATTACTCTTAAACCGTAGTACTTCATCAATTCTTTCTTTCGCAGCACATAGCATCCCGATACGCCAACCGGCCATATTCTGTGATTTGCTCAATGAATTCAGCTCTAGTACTACTTCTTTCGCCCCTGGAACACTTAGCAAACTTTCAGGTGATTCATTCAATATGAAACTATATGGATTATCGTGTACGATAAGTATCTGATGCTTTTTTGCGAATGCCACCAGTTTTTCAAAAAACGCTTTATCAGGTAATTTACCTGTTGGCATATGCGGGTAGTTAGCAAACAGCAATTTCACTTTTGAAAGATCCATAGCTTCCAGTTCATTGAAATCGGGTTGCCAGTTATTGGTTTCTTTCAGTGAATAACTTACAGCGGTGCCACCAGACAATTTAACAGCTGCACTATAAGTAGGATATCCCGGGTTTGGAATCAATGCTATATCACCGGCATCGAGATAAGTCATACAGATATGCATGATACCTTCCTTACTTCCAATAAGCGGTAATATTTCTGTCTCCGGATCCAAATCAACTTTATACCATGTCTTATACCAATCAGCAACAGCTTTACGAAGTATTGGAGAGCCTTTATACGATTGATACGCGTGTACATTGGGCTTTGCACTTTCTTCCTGCAATACTTTTATTACATCTGGATGCGGGGGTAAGTCAGGACTACCAATTCCCAGATTGATCACAGCATGGCCTTGCTTATTGAGCTGATCAATTTCACGAAGCTTTTGTGAAAAATAATATTCACCTATTCCATCCAATCTTTTTGCTGTTGCTATCATATGATTTGTCTTGACTGTAAACGATATTGAATTTATTTCTTCATGCCATTTTTATACACCCCATAGATCTTCAGTTCAGCCGTATCTGCTTTAATGGCATCAATTACTGATTCAAATTGTGCGGCTGTATCGAATTCCATATCGGCATGGAAACTATATTTGAAATCACTGCCAGGAATCGGGAAGCTCTGGAGTTTGCTAAGGTTTATGCCTCCATTAGCTATTTTAGTGAGTACCCTTGCGAGACTACCTCTTGAATGATCGGTATGGAAATTCACTGAGGCTTTATCAGCTCCTTCAACGGGTTGTGCTGTTTCACTTCGCTGCAGAATCAGGAACCTGGTGTAATTGTTCTTCATGGTCTGGATAGCAGGAGCAATTACATCCAATTGAAAAAGTTCTGCAGCCAGTTTACTGGCAATAGCTGCTATATGTTTGCTTTTGTGCTGATGGATATGACGGGCACTAAGGGCTGTATCTTCTGTCTCCACCAATTTCCATTTATACTTATCGAGGAATTCATAACATTGCTGGAGGGCCATGGTATGAGAATGCACTTCTTTAATATCATCGAGTTTCACACCAGGATTCACCAACAGGTTCTGTTTTATCTGCAGGTATACTTCACCGGTAATAGTCAGGTTGGATTTTTGTAAGAGGTTATAGTTTGGTAAAATGCTGCCGGCAATAGAGTTCTCGATAGCCATTACCCCGCCATCGCTTTCTTTCTTATTGCTGGCAATCTTGATCACTTCCCTGAAAGTGGCGCAGGGAATCACTTCTACATCCTTACCATGGAATTGACGGGCTGCTTCCTGATGAAAACTTCCTTCATAACCTTGTATCGAGACTCTTTTTGCCATAACTACCATTTTGCCCGAGGGCGTAAAAAAGAAAAGTCCCGGCTTTTGGCCGGGACTCTTTATGTTGTTTGTTTTTAGTTATCTGTTTACAGTCAACAAAAGCATGCCCGGCTTCTTGCTAAAGAAGAAATAATAAAAATTAAAATAAAACAATGCGTATGCTTTCGCTGTTGACATGTTTCAAAAATAACGACTTCCTTGATTACGACAAAAATTTAATGTGTAAATCTTGGAAATAATAATTGAACGTTTGTTAGTTGGGATTACCGGGAAGGCGGAAGAATTTTTCTTTTTTCACGCAAAGACGCAAAGGAATACTGTTTCAAGTGCAGCAAACAGATTATAATTTAAGGAGCAAAAGGCGCTACGCGCAGAATACAAGGCTAAGAGGTCAAAGGAGAAAAAAGAGATTTAGGAAGGAAAATACAAATGCTTATAACCGCAGAGATATTCTTAGAAATGATAAACGTTTTGATTAACTCTGCGCAACCTCTTGTCAATTCTCTGCGGTGAATTAAAAATTTGCGCCGTAAAGAAAATGATCACTAAGCACCTTCAAATATCTGAAACATTTAGAAATACCTTCCTGACTTACCGGTTATCCCTGAGACACTGTAAAAAACAAAACACATAGGAACATAGGTACATGGTATAATTCGGAGTTTCCGATATAATTATAAGCCCTATGTTCCTATGTGCCTATGTGTTCGGCTGTTTAAATAGAATTAAATACTGTAATTGTTCTCCTTCCCTACTCCCCTTCCTAACTTCCTTACTCACTCATGCACCGCAATAAAAGGCGCTACACTATTATACCCCAATATTCCTGTATGTGTATGTTTGAAGATACCGTTAAGGAACGCATTTGTTTTTTGGAACGGTCAACAGTATATCAATCTTATTTGAAGTAACAAACGAATTGATAGCCTGAATAAAATTCGATTGTGCTATGATGTGGAATTCAGGAGTTCTTGATTCCAGCCAATGTTCGAATTTTGCTTTTTCAGCCTGCTGGTGTTCGTTTAATGTGGTGTTGTTATGTGTATTAACATAAACGATATGCAGATTGGCCATTGGGAACATATGTAACAAGGATTCAATCTTGCCCTTTGGTAAGTACATGCGATGAATCCCATCAAGGTCTGCAGCCAGTAACAGGTTACTGCAACCTGTAAACTTAACTTCAGGTGGAATCACCAAAATAGGAATAGTAGCATGTTTTAGCAAACGAAGTGTATTGCTTCCAATGAAAATCTGTTCTAATCGGGAAGCACCAGTGATACCCATTATTATCATGTCCACCTCTTCATCTGCCACCACTTTATTCAATGTATGTACCAGCGAGCCCCCAGGCTCTGCTTTACATTCAAGGGTTACGGTGTCATTAACTTCAAACTCACGACAAACATTGTTGAGAGCCATCAGACGGATTGCTTTACGATCTTCCTGATCGTCCTGCATAAGTGAGCCATCCGAACCTGACATATAGTTATCGAACATATTAAATAGGATCAACCGAACGGGTCCAATCTCATTACACAAACTACCAGCAAAGTAGGCGGCGTTTCGGGATACCTCTGAGAAATCTACAGGAACCAATATGGTCTTCATGTTAAAAGGTTTTTTCGAAGTTACAACTACCTTTTATGCAGGTCAACAGTCGTAAGTCAGGCAACGAAATGACTCTCATCAAGTTAATCCCAATAAAAAAGAGCCCATAACCAGAGCTCCTCTTCGAAAATATATAACAGATAGTATCTTCAAACTGATTATACGTCAAGCCTTTGCCTTAATTGGTCGTCAATTTTCTTGAATAAATGAAATGGGCGGTACGTACGCCAGTTATCCAGTTCCATAAGCTCCAGATAACGGTTTAACCGGGCCTTTTTAAAGTCGTACTGGGTAGCTTCAGGCATATTCAAAACAACTGCCCAGCCGTTTTCTTCAGCAAACTCATCGTACCATTCTTCATAATACTCCTTATCGCTGCTATGGAAATTGAGTACATTTTCGGCAATCAGGATAAACTTGTAAATACCGCTTTGCTGAAAAACATCAATCACTTCCTCTTTAATTCCATGATATCATTCTCAATAGCATCGTTCCATTCCCAATCAGTTCAATGACCTGCATACTTTTCTTCATAGTCGGCCATAAATAACTTTAAGGAATAAAGTACGGCTTCCAAACTCATCCCATTGTGATGTAGTAATTGTAAACCGTATGGGAATATTCAAACTCAGAGTATACCTGTCCGAAGAAAGGAGAGCGCTCATCCTGCTCACTTATATAAATGTGACGCCAATTATAGAAAGGTTCAATATCATGCATGCAATAACAGTCATTGTTATAATGACTGCCGGCAATTTACAGCGTCGAACCGCGCTATTCCAAATAAATTTTAGTGAAATAAAATAGTGCCTTATTCAAAGCAACCATCATAACAGAAAAACCCTTATAAAAATCAATTTGTAGTTGCTTCCAGTGCTTTTTTCACACTTCCAAAATGCAATAAGAGGTCTTGCGCTTTTTGATAATCATTTATACCTGAGCGTTCCATCAACATTTTTGTGCCTCTGTCAATCAACTTACTATTGGTCAATTGCATATTCACCATCTTATTATCTTCTACCCTTCCAATCTGTATCATCACAGTTGTTGAAACCATATTGAGTACCAATTTCTGTGCGGTGCCACTTTTCATTCTTGTACTTCCTGTTACAAATTCTGGTCCTACTACTACTTCTACCGGATAATCGGCTACAGCTGCCAGCGGACTTCCTTCATTACAGGTTATACAACCGGTAACGATATTTCTCTTGCGGCATTCTTCTAAAGCCCCGATTACATAAGGGGTTGTTCCACTAGCTGCAATCCCAATCACAACATCCTTATCATTTATTCCATGCTTTTCAAGATCACCCCATCCACCTTCCCAGCTGTCTTCAGCATTTTCAATCGGGAATCGAATGGCATCTTCCCCACCAGCAATAACCCCAATTACAAGTCCTTGTGGCAATCCGTATGTTGGAGGTATTTCACTGGCATCGAGTATCCCTAATCTTCCACTGGTACCGGCACCAATATAAAAAAGTCTTCCTCCTGCCAACATTTGGTCAGACACAACAGCAACCAATTTCTCGATTTGTGGTAATGACTTTTCTACAGCCATTGGTACTTTATCCTCCCTATTAATATTGCAAGATATCTGCAATACTCATTTCTTCCAAGTGCCTGTATTTACTAAATTCCTCTGTAACTTTAATAAACTATGCAAGTTTATCCGTTTTAAATTCGCTTTCAAATTTTCAGGAATGGTATCAATAAGTCCTTCCATTGGATTCTTCAAGATCTGTCCTAATTCAAATTCATATGTTGCACAAAGATCCTTTATTACGTCTCTGAATCCATAAGCCACCCCACCAACAAAATTAATAGGATGCTTCCAGCTTTCGCCATATTTACAAAGGTGGGTGAAGAAAAATCATTCAGTCCATCTTCAATAATGTTCTCGATCATATAATGACCTCTGTTCTCTGATAGAATAAAGCAAAGCTGGCTAGATATCTGTTCGGGAAAGGCTTTTTATAAATATTCTCTAGTATTTCCACATTCCCCACACTAAACCTGAGATCAAATTTATACATCAGGTCCTCATCGAATGTGTTATAAAGATAATATTGTAATACTTTTTCCCCATAAGCTTTTCTTCATAATACCTTCATCCCCTAATACAGGCCTAACAGTTGACTATTCTTAATAATCTTCTAAGCATCAAAATAGCAGCTATTGCTTCCTGTTCCGAGAATGCAGGCAATTCCTTTCTTGTCAAGACAAACAGCTCTTGCGGCACCCATCAGATCATGCGTAACAGCGATCTTTGCCTTCGGAAATACTTTCTTAATAGCCTTTTTTATCAGGTTAGCATTATCAGGGTTGATGCATCCTGTTCCATAATAGTAGATTTCGGTGATATCGAATTTAGTCAGGTGCTTACAAGTTCTTATCCAACCACCTGATCGGTAGAAAGGAAATAAGGACTAATACCTTGCGTAAAAATCAATTTAGGTTTCTTAGATGCTCCTAAAACACACCACTCGCACTTTGTGGCACCACTGTCGGCTATTAATATGGCCATAATCGAATATTTAATATTTCTCCCGTTGTACAGACTAAACGAAGGTATAGCGGGGAATTGAAAATTAATTGTGAACTTCGCACCCTATTTTTGGTGTTGGATCCGTTTGACAATGGTCAGATTAGTTATGAAAACGATTGCATAACTATGAGCTGACAGCAACTGTTCAAATATCCATACTGTAATATAAGGGTAAAACTAACCTGCTCATATGACTTCCGGCAGGTTAATTACTTAATAAATGGAGTGTAAGTAGAAATTTTAAATTTGGATGAATGAAAAAACTGCAGGTTTGGTGGCCATTTTTCGCAGCCATTACGATGATTTTGGGAATGTATATCGGGTTCCAGCTAAGAAGTAATGTTCCGGAATCACAGGGCTTTTTGGAGGCCCTAAAAAGCATCTGTACAGGAAGTAATAGACCTTTCAAAAGAAATATGTCGATTCTGTACATACCGATTCCTTAACTGATGATGCTATCCAGGCATTATTGACCAAACTCGATCCGCACACTGTTTATATTCCTGCTGTATATACAACCGAAGCCAATGAAGACTTAAAGGGTAATTATGAAGGTATAGGGGTGGAATATTATATCATAGACGATACCATTAATGCTGTTAATGTACTGAAAGGCGGTCCCAGTGATAAAAGCCGGATTGGAGATAAATTCATAAAAGTGAATGATTCCTTGATAGCAGGAAAGCCAATTACTAATGATGGCACGTAGAGCTAAAGGTGGCGAGAGTAGAAACAGTGAAAGTAACCCTGCTAAGAGGAAATAAGAACATTGACGCTACCATTATACGTGGCAATATCCCAAAATATGCTGTAGATGCGGCATATATGATATGCCCAAACCGGATTTATTCATCTTAATATTTTCTCCAAATCGGCATATGAAGAATTCATGGCATCCATGGAAACCCTTCAGTCGAAAGGCATGAAGAAACTGATTTTTGATTTACGAGGAAACGGAGGTGGTATATTGGATGAAGCTATTGACATATCTGATGAATTCCTTGACAGCACCCGATTGGTAGTATATACAGAGGGCCTTCACACCAAAAAACAGGAATACTTGTGTAAGCGTCCGGGTTTGTTTGAGAAGGGTGAAGTGGTATTGTTGATAGATGAATTCAGTGCTTCTGCCAGTGAAGTGGTAGCAGGCGCTTTACAGGATTGGGACAGGGCCACCATAGTGGGCAGAAGAAGTTTTTTCGCGGGATTGGTACAGGAGCCTTTCGACCTTAGCAACGGAGCCCAATTACGTCTTACTGTTTCCCGTTATTATACCCTGCAGGAAGAAATATCCAAAAGCCATTCAATGGCGGCAGAAGGGAATATAGTGATGAAGTATATGAAAGGTTTCATAATGGGCAAATGGTATCTCAAGACAGTTCAAAACATATGTGGCCCTGCTTACAAGATCTTAGTAACAAGCACTGTTTATGGTGGTGGCGGAATTACGCCTGATTATTTTATTCCTTTGACACGTCTGTCTTTCAGCCCCATTGGAGGGTATTCAACAAGTAGAATTTCTCCAAATTCACTTATACTTATTACCTGAAGCAACTTGCCTGAATTGCCAATACAAATTGATGTTTCCTATGACGTTATCGTTAGAGCAACGATAACGAATTAATTGGTGGAACAGAGCAAAAAAAGACTCG
>JBGAQE010000167.1:0-8959 GCA_044220885.1 Chitinophagaceae bacterium | reverse complement strand
CAATGAATATGTTGGAAAGGAAGTTTCCATTACTGCCATTGGCACAAAAAATAATGAGGCCAGTGAAGCTAAGAATTATAGCTTCCACCCTATCCTCTCCAACAGTAGGTTAAGATATATGAACCTGTTCCTTTACTTCACAGTAAGGAAATTTATAAAGGAGCAAAATGCCACCCACTTATTGATTGAGCATCCATATTACGGTTGGTTAGCCTGGATGATAAAGAAAACAATGAAGATCACATGGGTGGTGCATTCACATAATATAGAATTCGAAAGATCCAAATCGATTGGACGCTGGTGGTGGAAGGTCCTCAAATGGTATGAATGTTGGGTGTATCGCCAATCTGATATCAACTTTTTCATTTCAGAAGATGATAGGGAATACGCTATAAAAGAGCTTTCCATAAATCCCGATAAATCTCATGCCATAACTTATGGAGTTGAAATTCCCGGTATTCCAACCGACAAAGAGGCATGCAGAAAAAAGATAGCAGAGCAGTATAAAATAGAATCCGGAACAAAACTCCTGTTGTTCAATGGTGCATTATACCACCATACTAACTATGACGCTCTGCAAGTAATCCTTGAACATGTGAATCCCGTTTTACTTCAGCAGTCTATTCCCTATAAGATATTGGTTTGTGGAAAAGGATTACCAGCATCGTTTGATGAACTGAAAGCGTACAAGCATCAAAACATCATTTATGCGGGCTTTGTAGACGATATAAGCCTCTATTTCAAGGCTGCCGACATTTTCCTTAATCCAATTATCAGTGGTGGTGGGGTAAAAACAAAGGCAATAGAAGCTATCGCTTACGATTGCCAGGTTGTTTCTACAAAAATTGGTGCTTTAGGAATAATCGAATCGGTTTGTGGCGACCAATTAAAAGTAGTACCAAATGGAGACTGGAAATATTTCAACGAAGAATTAAAAAAAGTTCTAATACAGAACAGTCACACTCCCACAAGCTTTTACCAATATTATTTCTGGGGATCGATCGCTAAAAAAGTGGCTGCCTTACTAAAAAGATAATCCCCGGCCGAAGCCAGGGAAAAATCTTAAAAAAAAGGAAAAACAGTGCACAGAGGTAAAGGTTAAAATTTACCATTCAAATGTAAACAGTGCTGCCATTCGATTTTTAAAATTCCGGTAACTGTGTCGATTTGGGGGATAAGTGTGTCTTTCTAAGGTTTAAGGGTTGGGAAGTTCAGGTTCCATAGGTTTCCGACGCGTCGGGGTTCAAACTAGTTTCATACACCCTTAATTTTCTATTATATATTCCATCGTAGGTTCAAAATTTAAACGACTCATACACCCTTAATTTTCTATTATTTATAACCAGAAATTTATCGTAACTCCCGACTAAGACTCCCGACTCCAGACTCCCGACTCCCGACTCCCGACTCCCGACTCCCGACTCCCGACTCCCGACTCCCGACTCCCGACTCCCGACTCCCGACTCCCGACTCCCGACTCCCGACTCCCGACTCCCCCACCCTCTCCCCACCCACTCCATAAACTCCGACTTCCTCCTAACCGCTACTTCCACTTTTGAACCATCAACGAGTTCTACAAGACCACCTCTTCCGGTCACAATCTTTTTAATCATTTTCTATTTATAATGAATGAGTGATGGATACGGAAGAAGAGAGAATCAGGTAAAATATCCTCATATTCCTTAACCGATTTATCAGAAATGAATTGCTTGCCTTCCATTGTATGAATATATGTGTATCCCCCTTCAGCTCTTATTTTTACAATATCATTAAACGTCACAAATACCAATGACCCGTCCCTCGCTTCAAGAACCAGCTTTTGTTCTCCGGGTTTTGAAACCTTTTGATTATTGAAAAGATTGGTCAATTGAGGATTGATTGTCTTTTGACTGATCCTGTAATCTGCCCTTCTAACAGCATCTACCAGTTCTTCTATAGTAACCGGCTTGAGCAGATAATCCAACGCACTATACTTAAATGCCTTCAACACATAGTTGTCAAAAGCAGTTACAAATATAATTTCAAAATTCACAGGCATTATCCTTTCCAAAAGTTGAAAGGCATTTCCAAACGGCATTTCGATATCCAAGAAAACCAATTGCGGATTCAATTCCTTTATCAATAATTCTGCATCGTCGGCCGATTGAGCTTCACCAATTATATTGACATCTGGACAAAACTCGTTCAACAACCCACGCAAAATCCTGAGGTTTTTTGGTTCATCATCAACTACTATTGAATTAATTTTCCCCATTTGCTATCGGATTAAAAGAAGTGAGTGGGTATAGTAACAATTACTCTGGTACCTGGATATATATCATCTTCCGGGAAGGCATCTTCAACAGTAACCTGCATTTTTTGCTTACTACTATTATTCAATAATTCTACCCTATTAGCTGTGAGCGTCATACCTTTGGATTGATATTCAATAGGCATTGAACTCTTCAAATTCTTCGATTGGGTTCTACCAACTCCATTATCTTCCAGAACAAAATAAATATGGTCAGCGTCAGATGTAACCCGAATCTTTTTATATATCCCTTATTATCCTTTCTATATCTAACTCCATGCCTTACACTATTCTCAACAAATGGTTGCAAAATCATCGGAGGAATAGTATATCCAGCATTTGAGATTAAAGGGTCTTTCAATTGAATAATCAAATGAATTTCTAATCTTGTTTTTTCCAATTCGAGATAATTTGAAAGATAATCCAACTCTTCCTGCATACCTATCTTTTGTTTTGAAGAAAAATCGAGTGTTTGCCTGATCAGTCTTGAGAATCCTGAGATGAATTTATTGGCACCAGCCACATCTTTATCCATAACATATTGCTGGATGGAATTAAGGCTATTGAAAATAAAATGGGGATTCATCTGTGATTTTAATGCAAGTTGTTCCAACTCGCTTATTTTCTTTACAATTGTAGCCTTCTCTTGCTCCCTGATATTGTTTCTTTTAATAAAAAATAAAGAAATCATGAAAATAGCGATCAACATCAAAATAATTAAAAGTATCCTAAACCATAGTTTTTCCTGTAATAGTGGTTCAATGACGAACAGAAACTCTTTTCGTTTCGCTTCTTTTGCCGAATTTATTAGTAGCTACTAATTCAAATTCATAATTCCCACTAGGGAGTGCCGGATAGTTTAAAATATTTTGGCGGGTCTTGCTCCAGGTTGTATCTGAACCAATCCGGTCGATATTCATAAACTATATCGCCAATTGACCTGAATGAAATAGCTACAAATTCAAACTGGATATTGTTTTGATCATGTTTAAAATAAGTAGTGCCGTTCGCTGGATATATGGTGCCATTTGAAAGAAAGAAACCATATTAAGCTCACAGGTAGATTCAAAATTTTTTCTCATTTTTAAGATAACTCAACCCTTTTGAGGTTCCAAAAAAAACATTGTCTTGGAACTCATGAATAACATTTATGTTATCCGAAAGCAACCCGTCTGCTTCAGAATATTTCCTGATTGTCAAACTATCATTTTTAAAATCAACTTTTGCAGCTCCTTTATCAGTTCCTACCCATATATAATTATCAGTAGCTAAAAGAGTTTTACAAACATTACTTGGCAAACCATGATTTTGAGTAATAACACGTAATAATTTTCCATGCTTCAGAGCTGCTACTCCTCCTCCAAATGTTGCCACCCAAATTATTCCATTGGGTGAAGCAGTAATAGATGAGATCCGATTTTTAAGAATGTTGTATTTCTTACCCATATCAACAACTTTCTTATCAGAAAGATACAAATACAACCCATCCAGCGATCCTATATATATACTATCCTGTGTTTTATAAACCGAAGTAGCCCTGTATGACCAAAGAGTGTCTCTTTTTTTAAAATCGTTTTTATCAATCCTTATTACATAGGAACTGGTAGCGACTAAAACAGCTTCACCGTCGTCGAAGAATTTCTTTACAGCAATTTTATCGATTGCATTTTTTAAAAACCCTGTTACATCAAACAATCTATACATAGCTCCGGTACCACAAAAAATACCTCTTCCTTTTTCATATTCCAGTCCAATTATGGGAGAAACTTCTTCAAAACCTTGATCCAGTAAAATATTCTTAATTAAAGGAGCATTATTCTTGAATGTAAATTCATACAATTTGCCAAAATCTGTACCCATATAAAAGCCACTATCACTTTTTGAAATACTCGTAACTCCCAGCATCCTTTTCTCTTCATTCTTAATAGTAATGTTGTTGATAAAATCTGAATTCAGTTTAAATATGCCTTGACCTAAGGTACAAAACCACCAATTTCGTTCCTTATCAATCATTGTATATCCGAGTGTATTTTCCTTTAAATGAACAGCGTGTAACTTAAGCGAATTGATATTATAAATCCAGGAACCCGACTTTCTGCAAATTGCGATTAAGCTATCATTAACTGATAGTATTTTTAGCACTTCAAGATTGAAAGGTAATTTTAGAACAGCATTGTCCTTTAATCTAACAATACTCATCTCATACAACTTATTCCTGAACACATAACAAGTTTTCGAAAACATTGAAAAGGCCATATGGTCTGATATTGTCCCTAAATATGCCTTAGAAGAAAAAGTTTCATTTTTGAAATCATACAATGAATCATTGAAAAAAACGTAGAATCCCCCTCCTGCCCTGGGACCTATATTATTGAATCTACCAGATTTACCATTTACACTGGTAATAGTCTTCACTTTCCCTGAGCTGTAAATAATATGAAGAGCATAATTTTCCTGTAGCATTACGTTCCCGGCATCATCTTCAGCCATCCTGTATACATTTCCCTTTAAATGAATCTGAGCCAAAAGTGAATCATTCTCCTTTGTATGGATTTTACCATTCAGATAGTAACATACTGAAACCTTAAAATGAGCAATCCATACCCTGCCTTTTGTATCTGAAAACAGGTTCAAAGCTTCATTATCAGGAAGTCCATCTTCAGTTGAGAAATTCTTAAACCGGGTGCCATCAAACCTGCTTAAGCCAGTTTCTGTACCAATCCATAGAAAACCATCTTTGTCCTGTACCATTGAATAGGCTGTAGAACCTGCCAGCCCGTCTTTCAAATCATAGTTGGTAAAGCTGTATTCCTGAGCTAAAAGCACATGGGAAAAAAAGAATGTAAATATGAAAAGATATCGTTTGTTCAGTGACATAAGTGTACTATAATACCTGCAATCAGTAAAAAGTAAGATAATAAATAATAAGGTTTAGATTATAAAAATTAAAGGGAAAGAGGGTATTAATTCTAAAAATCAACTATTTTGCTGACACTTGAAGAGAACACCTGATTTCCCATATGCATAACCTAACAAAAATAAAGTTATTCCGGATAATTCTATATACGACATACCCCTTTGCTTTGCTGTTTTTATACCCCTTTGCATCAATCAAAAGAAAGAACCACTCAAACCTGTTTTTCTTTTTTGACAGATATTCGATAGGTGGAGCACAAAAGATATTCCTTGATGTCCTAAAAAGTGTAGAAGACATCAAAAAACCTGTATACTTTACCAGATTATCGGTTGATGGACAACTTAAGGACCAATTTTACTCATTACCAAATACCGAATGTAAAGACATTCATTTCTGGTGTGATTATCTATTGTTCCGAATTTTCACTATTCATTATTATGCATTCTATATAAACCGTCATACTGGATCCCATGTATTCAGTTCAAACAGCACTTTCTTTTTTGACATGCTCCCCTTCTTAAAGAAAGACATTAAGACAACAGAACTCCTACATAATTTCTCCTATGGGAAAAAAGGATTTGAATTTTTTGGCTTGGCAAATTACAGGTATTTACACAATAGAATTGTCTACGACAACCTGACATTAGAAAATATAAGGACACAATACAAAGAATACAAGATTCCTGAATCAATATTCAAAAGAGTTCATTTCATTGAACCAGGAGTATTTATTCCGGTCCCTACTATTAAACCCAATACCCCTCCACTTAAGGTACTATATGCCGGAAGAGGTGGCCGGCAAAAAAGAGTATGGTTAATCAACAGGATAGCAGAACATTTCTTAACCATCAAAGCCCCAGTAGCTTTTGAATTTGCAGGAACAATGGAAGATGAATTGTCTGAAAAGGTGAAACAAAATTCCCTTTTACATGGCAGGATTGATAGCCAGGAAAAGATGTATGAAATTTATAAAGGAGCTCATGTAATATTACTAACTTCTGCTTTCGAGGGGTTCCCCATGGTAATCAAAGAGGGTATGGCCTGTGGATGTGTTCCACTAGTAACAGCTTTGGATNTGTGAACTTTCTTTACAGATAACCCTAAAATGGAGTCCTTGAAATACCCGTTTTTATCCATTTTCAGTAGCATCCCACCTGATGCATAAACAATATCTTTATTCTTCTGAATATGTATTTGCCGTATGGAAGACAGCTCTTTATCTATTGTATTATATCGAACCTTATTAACTAGTTTATTGTCAACTACACGATACTTAATTACATTATTCAAATCAGTACCACAGTAAATTTCATCCCCAACAGTAGTGATTGACATAACGGCACTTTTCCTGCCATTAGCTTCGTCCATCTCCAGTGTAAGGATTTCTTCTGAATTGAGTTTATATAACCCATTACCTAATGTACAAAACCATAAATCATTCTCACTATCCCTAAATACTGTTGAAACAGATTCGTAAGGAAGATATCGTCTGGATTTTGTTAAATCCAATAAGTCGTAATAGTAAACTCCATTTCTGGTGTTGAAGAATAAGAAATTAGTATCAATAATATTTATTTTAAGCAATCCATATTGAAAACCGATATTCAAATCCCTTTTCGATACTAACTCTTTGAACCTTGTATTTAAACTGGGGGTCCTGTATACTAAGTATTTTTCATTTAGTTTCGCGTAAGCATAATGAATCAGGCTATAATCAACTTTCTGTTCAAAAGCTAAAATTGAATCATTTAAAACATAAAGGCCATCGATCTTTAATACCCAAAAACCACCAGCAGTTCTTTTGCTTATACTTGCGTAATCAAATACTCCATTACTATTCTGAGATTTCCATTCCTTAATCTGTCCACTAGAGTTTATAACATATAACTGTTGTTGCGTCATAATAGCCAAATTACCCTTCTCATCTTCAGCAAAAGAGGTAATGAAATTAGTAATCTTGATCTTCTTTAGTAGCGTATCATTGGTTTGGTTATGTATCTTACCTTTATAATAATAAGCAATAGATTTATTAAATGGAGCAAACCATAATCTTCCTTTTGAATCAGAAAATATTTCAAGAATCTCGTTATCTGGCAATCCATCCTGCGTGAAAAAGTTCTTGAAATTTGTGCCATCAAATCTACTCAGCCCTGTTTCCGTTCCAAACCAAAGAAACCCTTCTTTATCCTGTGCCATGCAATAAACAACAGAACCACCCAGTCCCTCCTTAATATTATAATGCGTAAAACTCAGTTTTTGGGTAATTCCCAAATGAGAAGCAAATAATAAGAATATGATTCCTGATACTATCCTCATAACACTTTATAGAAATAAGGTTTGTTTGTAATTAGTTTAGGCAGGAAACCCAAAAGTTTGCCAACATTTACAGCAAACATTGATATGGAAGGATAAGAATAAAATGGACTCTTGCCCTTGAAGAGGTTATCGAATAATGAAATCAGATACGCAAAGGGAATAGTTGCTATGAAAACAAAGTAGTGAAACAGCAACCAGCCAACTCCATATTGCTTTCTTATTCTAAGGAAATTCGAAAGCATAATCTGAAGTCCTTTTTGGGAATACAAATCATAATATCCTTCACTGACAACACCAAATGCCTGATTTGCTGTTTTACCTTGCAAATGAACGACATTGTATTGTCCATATATACAAAGCTTACCCAGCTTTGATAAACGATAGCACCACTCAGCCTCTTCAGCATATAAAAAGAAATCCTCATCAAGCAATCCCGCCTTTTCGAATACCTCCCTCTTGACCATCAGAAAAGCACCATTAATCCAATCCACTTCAATTGTATCACTTGCATCAGGCACGTGTGGTGCCCCTACTTTCATTTGTGAACCTATCCACTTTAGGATTCCTCCCACATAAGGCAGCGGCAATAAATTATTCAAACTGCCTGTCATGAAATAGTTACCTGAAATTTGCGGAGTCTTATCCTCATAAAGAAGCTGCACTCCACAAGCAACATAACCAGAATTGGTAAAAGTTTTATAAGACAATTGCACGGCATCTTCTTCAATAATTGTATCGGAATTTAGCAACAGAACAACTTTGCCGGTAGCAGATTTGATTCCCACATTATTTGCTCTGGCGAATCCGGAATTATAATCCATCTGAATCCACTTGATCTCCGGGAAGACCTCAGTCACTATTGACTTTCCAGAATCTTCAGGACAATTGTCAACAACAATAATTTCCTGATCAACTGTTTTCCCCCATTTCCTTAATGAATGTATACAATCAATTACCAGTGAAGCTGTTTTATAATTGACAATTATGATGGAAAGTTCTGCCAACTTATGCCTTTTTGAAATTTAATAAATAATGAATTGACATAAAGAGTTTAGAAAGCAATCCAAACTTCAGACAAGCTTTTGGCAGCTGCTGCTGAAACTTTAATATAGAGCTAATGATAAATGGTAAAGTGCCTGTATACCCTGCTGCAACAATATCTGACTCATTTTTAATATTCAGGTTTCTTAGAAGCCTCCATACTGCATCGTAAACTGTTATGTTTCGTAGCGTAGCCCATCCTATCTTATCTAACAAATAGAAATTCTCTGGAATTTCGACTTCTGGTTTGCGGACACAATCCTGGGTAACCTGGTCTTCGCTGATACCCACAGAAATACAAACTTCATCGATATAATGGAAAGATTCAACGGCCAATCGTTGAATATAGAAATCGATATCCACCACCCATTTAGTTTTTTTGTCGTAACAGAACC
>JBGAQE010000166.1:0-7569 GCA_044220885.1 Chitinophagaceae bacterium | reverse complement strand
ACAGGAAAATCGCTAAACCTAATAGGGCAAGAAGTCCACAGGTAAAAAGTACGATCATCAATTTGTTCTTGTATTCTTTTGCAATTCTTCGGTTTTCCCTTTCTAATTGTTCTTTTCTATTGGCTTCATTAGATGTTAATATCTGGAATTGCCGTACTCTTTCTGTGGTATAAAGACTGTCTTTTAATGAAACGGATAATTTCAGATATTTATAAGCGCTATCCGGTTGATGGTTGGCGTAGTATAATTCTGCTAGCAATGGGCTTATTTCAGCTATATAGGTGTCGGCATTTTCGCCCCAGGAGCGTATAGTCGTTTTGTCTTTTTGAATAACATTTATCGCCAATTTTGCATAGTGTAATGCAGAGTCTAGCCGGCCTTCTTTTTGAAATAATTTTGCCATTCCTGCATAGCAACTGGAGGTTAGCTGGTTGGCATATTGATAGGTAACGAATGAAAATACTTTCCTGTAATAATAAAAGGCGGAATCTATATTTCCTTTTTTAGAAAAAACATCAGCTAATAATTTCGAGGAAAAGCTTTCTGAGTGTGCTTCAGCCCCGGGTATTTTTATTGTCTGTAATTTCCGGCCTGTTTGAAGGGCTTTATCTAAGGAATCCAGATTGTAATAGACTTGGCCAATATAATTTGTAATCCACCATTGCTGGCTTATATAACCTTGTTTGGTTGGGTCAATAGTCAATAGAAGTGAATCAGCCATTCTGCTGTAATGAAGGGCATTTAAGTAATCCTTCATGGCCATATAGTTAGGTATTATATCCCTGATGGCTTGTACTTTAATGAAATCATCTCTCATTTTTTCAGCCAATTCCAGATTGCTAAAATTAATTTCAAGTGATTTCGGGTAATTACTCATTGAATGATATTAAGTGGCTTTCTCCATTTGCGAAATAATGTTATTCATCGTACTTGCATAGTTGCTGCCATTGAGATTCTGGGAATCAGATTGTTTATAGATTGTACACTGTATATTTTCTCTTTTAATTTTTCTGTTAGGGAAAGGTTTGCTAAATGTAACTCCAGCGATTTTGTGTAATTACCCATTGAACGGAATAAAGTTGCCAGGACTTCCTGCGACATCCAGATATTAAAAGAACTTTCCTGGGCTGCAACAGTTTTATTCTCTTTAGTTATAATGGATTGCTGAAGTTGCAGTGCTTTTTCTGCATACATCATCGCTGAATCTGCATTAAAAAACTCCGGATAAAAGGCATAAATAGTGGATAAGCTTACCATTATATTGATTCTGGTACTGTCTTCAATGGCAGATTGCAGTGCTGCCATCTTATCATTTATGATTCCGTCTCTCCAGGCAATAACTGTTACATCGATACTAGTATCCTTTTGAATTGTTGCCAGATGGTCTTTCACTTCATTGGCATTATATTGCTTTTCAACAGTAAGCCAGGTACCCCTGTTTATTTTGAATCTGATATCTCCTTTTGGTAAATCCAGTACTAATGAAAACTGTCTGTTCCCTGTTCTCTGTAGCCTGTATTTTGGATCAGGAACTGAGTCCCAGTTCCTGAAAGTGCCCGTAATGTAAATGCTATCGTGTGGGATAGTAGTTTTTTCCGTTACAGTAAACCGGACTTTGAATTGCGCTTCCGAGGAAAAGGCAAGTAATGAAAGTATAAGAAGTATAGAAATCCGAAGCATGTAAGGAGTTTGGTTTATTTGCTTTGTTCTTTTGGCAATATTGTACTTTGTACTCTTTCAATTTTCATGAATGGACTTCTAAGCAGATACCAGAATGTCTGTTTTTTCTTTTCATCAAATTCCTTCAATCCGAATTGAATGAGTTCGGGTGATTTATATTTAAAAGTACCAAATAGCTTATCCCATAAAATGAATATGTCAGCAAAATTGGAGTCGGTATAATACTGATCCTGGTCGTGATGTATCTTATGCATATTGGGAGTGGTTATGAAAAGCCCAAAAGTCTTATCCCACCAGCGGGGAAATTTCAGGTTGGTATGTTCTATCAGTACCATAGGAGTGGAGACAATTACATAAAGCCCTAATCCAACCAGGTCTAGTCCGAATAAACCACAAGCCACCATATTCCCCACTCCAAACCAAAAGAATATCTCAATAGGATGTCCCCTCATATATGAGGAAGAATCAAGGGTGGTATCGCTATGGTGTACCCGATGAAAGCGCCATACTAATGGAATCTTATGGGCTGCCCTGTGAAACCAATAAGTGGTGAGATCGAATAAAGGAACTGCCAAAACTAATTTTACCCAATAAGGAATGTCAAATAGGTACAGTAAACCAATTTTATTATTGGTAAACCATGTGATTACAAATACGATTAAATAGGCGAATAGAATATTTCCAAGAAGGAATACTATTTGAAATAAGGCGTTTTGGAAAAAATGCAGTGGTCTGTTTTTAAAAGGGAACTCTTTTGTAAGAAGGAATTCAAGTGAATAGAATACAACTAATAGACCCATGGCAATATAATTCGGGTCTATGCTTAGCAATGAATTAAGATATTCCATAATAGCAGTTGGTTAAGGTTGGTAACCTTTTAAGTAATTACGTCTTCTGCAATAACTTAATGGTATAAATTGGCTACGACTTTTTAAATGATATTGGATGCAGTCTCGAAAATTTCAGATTCAAATGCAGTAATAAGATTAACTGCATTTTTAAGCTTGCAAAGGATTGATTTATACTAAGTAAGATAGAGTAATTGACCAAATTAGAGAAAATAATTTTCCTGTATGTTTATTGATTTAAGACAAGTTAGCTGTAGTGGGAATATGGGCTATGTTTGTCATTTTGTAAGGACTTCAGTAAATGAAAACAGGCTATTAGCGAACTAATAGCCTGTTTTATAAATACATTAGGGTTATTTTGACTTTGTAGAAAGCCCTCCTTTTTTGCTGTCAACAGTTACTGTATACTTTCCTGACCCCTGAACAATCCATCTTACAGTTACATCTACTATCATTCCAGCAATAACTTTTGCCCCTGTGATTGAGATATAATCAGGCCTTTCAATACTGAATTTTATATCCTGACTTGAATGGGTAGGCATAATACGCTGGTTGCTGATAACAGCGGTTATTTCTTTAAGTCCATCTCCAAGATCTTTTTCAATGATTGTATCTACTTCCAGTTTTGGTGTATGATAACAATGGTAGATGGTAAAAGCCATATTACGATGTGCATCACTCTCAAGCAAGAAACCAGGATGTGCCCTGCCAAAATTCTTTTTGAATCCACCAATCTCAATTTTACCATATTGAGGATGGTTGAATTCATGCCAGTCTACAAAGGCATCTTTGAATAATAAGAAGCGGTCAAATTGATAAGAGGCATTATCCTGTGGATCTCTGGTTGCATCCTTATTGAACATTAAATACGGCGTCCATAATTCATTGGAATAGGTATAGATACCACGTCCGCCATAGAACCAATCCAGTTCTCCACCATAAGCAGAATAAAGATCTTTATAGACTACCAGATATCGGTATCCGGGTATCAGTTCTTCCCCTTTTTTCGCAATAGCATCGTACACCTGTACATCCTGAGAATTATAAGTTCCCACATCCTCTTGTCCGCCAGGACCTCTTAATATCATTCCACCTGCATTATGATAAGATTGTGCAGCGGCAATATTGGGATGTTTCATAACAAAATTCAGCACATTCCTGTTTTCAGGTAATGAGAAAGGATATTTATAGGCCCCATTCTGAATATAGTTAGGCTGCCATCCCCAACCCCAATCACGATTTGGGTCATACTCAAACGTATATCCATCTTCATTTACCTGTCCATCACCATCATTGTCTTTTCCTTCCAGTCCCAGCATTTCATAAGTTCCTTTTTCATCAGGACCTACCTGAATCATTCTTCTTGGATCAGCAGGATCAACTCTTAAACGGCCATTATTGCTCTTTCTTCGCATCAAAAGTATTTCGCCATCTCCATCAAGATCATCATACCCGTCTTCATTAACCATGCCATCACGGTCATTGTCTATTGGAATAACCCCTGAACGCGGTGTGCTGGCAGTATTAGGTTCATGGAAATAGCTATCTCTTCCATCTGGATTTATAGTGGGTACTATATAAAAAACTTTATCAGCTAAAAGCTCCTGAATAAATTTTGTGTCTTTAAAGGTTTCTGTTAAATACCAGGCAGTGTACATGGCAAATTCTGAACCCTGTATTTCATTAGAATGAATATTGCCATCAATGTAAATACCAGGCTTATGATTGGGGTCACCTTTCTTGAAATCTGTAATGGTCAGGCACCACATCTCCCTTCCTTTAAACGATTTGCCAATGGATTCCAATTTTGCTAAGTCAGGATAAGCAGCTGCGATTTTCTTGCATATCTCTGTAATTCCGCCATGGTCATTATAATGGTTCCAACTGATAGCCACTTTAGGATTGGCCGGACTTCCTGCTGCCTTGAAAATCTGATCAGCATTCTGAGATTGGGTGTCGATAGCAATAGTAGTTAGGACTGCTATGATTATGAAACGTATATTAAAACGCATTGTACTGATTTTTTTTGTTTACAAACTGATGTCGATTGATTTGCTTCCTGTTGTTGGACTACCAACATCCAGTTTAACTTTTCCATTTCCTTTTATGACCCAGGTTAATTCTTTGGTTCCGTATCCTTCAATCGTATCTATTGCTTTATTTGTTTGTCCACTAATGATGGTTTGCCCATTTCCAAGAGTCAGTTTGGCTACTACCTTTTTTACCCAATAACTTCTTTCCCCCAGTTTTGTATGGGAGGGTAGTGCCCCTGTATTAATTATGCTGCAACTGATTCTTGTAAGCCCATTGCCCAGTTTCTCAGTCTTTACATTTACAATATCTATTGCAGGTTGTAATGCCGATAGTTTTATCAGGAAGTCGGTATGTTTTTTTACTAAATCGCCCACCATTTTATATGGCGGATTAATCATTACAAAAGGGTCAATACCTCCAATCTCTACTTTTTGATTGGGGAAATCAGGATGAGTATAAACTTTCCAATCTGTGTAATTGTCATTGATACCTTGCTGAGCCGACCAACGCAGGAAATTTGCAGAGGCATCTTCCATACTGAATGCCTTTTCTTTTTTAGATGTGTCGGGTTTTGCTTTTGGAGCCCACCATCCGGGTGTACTGAAACTGAAACGGGCAAAGTGATAATAACCCCAGGATACAAAATCTCCACCCATCGCTGTTGTTTTAGGTGCTTCTTTACCACCCCCCGTCTTGTTATAAAGATCACTTATCAGCGAACTTACTTTCGTATCTGGTTCAAGCCAGCCGGCAACAATTCTTTGATTGGCGGCTGATGGATTAAATGCAACAGGGGTAGATAAGTTATTGTTTGAACCAAAGCTTATGACAGCGTAGATGTTGAATAATTCAAAAAGCTGATCCAATAAAACACGGCTTTCATTTTCTGATACAGGAAATTCGCCAGATCCTGGTGAAAAAGAAGGGTGTTTGTAAGTCATGTTCTTGTTGAATTGAACACCGCCTTCACCATCTTCATTAAATACACCGTCTTTATCATTATCAATTCCTTCCGATAGTAATAAGTATTTTCCTTTTTCACCTTTCGTGATATCAGCTTTTACTAATACTCTTGGATCGTCAGGGTGTGTCTTATAATCACCAACAGGTGATTCAATCCGCATCCAGGTTATTTTACCATTACCATCTAAGTCGTCGAAAGGGTCTTCATTTGTTTTGCCATCCCTGTCATCATCTGTAGCAGAAGCATTTCCTAAACGCTCGTATTTGATAGCAGCGAAATATTGCTCCATAGCATCGGGACTCATATTCGGGAAAACATAATAGGTTGTTTTTGCTAACACTGCTTTTATACTATCCGAATTGCTGTTTTGTAAAAGGGATTCAGCGAAGCCGATGGCTAGTTCTGTTCCCAGAATATGACTGCCTTCTGTTCCACCCACTACTGCAATGGCAGGATGACTGGATGTTTCACCAGTTCCAATAGTAAGCATCCAGATGTCTTTTCCCCCACTGGTCTTTCCTAATGAAACCAATTTTGTAGTTGAAGGATTGGCGTTGGCAATTGATTTTAAACGGGTCGTTTGTTTTGCATAATCGCTATAGCCTGATTGAGCTATCAGTATGCTACTTAGAAAAGTGGAACATAATAGAAGAGATAATAATCGTTTTCTCATAATCGCTATTTTATTTCTGCATTTATTTTTTATATTCTGTTAACCTGTGGTTGCAAAGAAGTGAGGGAGCTGATTTTTATTGGCATGCCGCTATCAATACTATTTCTCGCAGCAATTCCAATCAGGCAAGCCATTGAACCATCTCTGGATCCGGCCGATTGACGTAATGGGTCTTCTCCTGGAGTAAAAACCTGTTTTCTTAATCTGACATCTCCACCTCCATGTCCTTCTTCCTTGTTAGAAAGGGGATAAGTTGTCCTTTTTCCAAAATTGGATGTTACCTGTATCTCATCAATAGCGGGTTCTTCCCATGGCTGTCTTTCTTTTATCCAGGCATCCAGTTTTCCTTTTGTGCCATTGAATGATATTCGATAACCTTCATAGGGAGAGTAGGCAGTGAGGGAATAGCTGACCTGTACCTTGTTAGCATATTTCATTTGTACTGCCATCTTATCGAAAATGTCGATGTCTTCCTTGAAGACACAGCCATCTCTCAAATAGCCATCAAATGATTCATTAGCCACATAAAGATTCATCAGGTTCTTGTCCTTTGTAATATCCCAGAAGAAAGAGCAGGATGTTTTATGCGGACAGGTTCTGCAATGAGTATGTCGGAATGAATTATTCTTTCCATAAAAATCAAGGGACCCATAAGCAACTACTTCTTCCGGATCAGAATCGATCCACCAGTTCAGTAAATCAAAATGATGGGTAGCTTTATGTACCAACAGGCTACCGCTATTCTTTCTCAGCCGATGCCATCTTCTGAAATAATCGGCTCCATGATATACATCGAGGTACCAATGGAAATCTACAGAAGTTAATTTACCAATGGCTCCTTCCCGTAACAATTCATAAATCTTTTGACGGTGAGGAGCATACCGGTAGTTAAAAGTTACTGTAATTTTTTTGCCTGTCCTTTTTTCTGCTTCCAGAATAGCTTCACATTTCTTTTCATCAATTGTCATAGGTTTTTCTGTAATAATATCAGCGCCATATTCCATACCTCTGATGATGAATTCGTGATGCGTACCATCAACTGTAGTTACAATCAGTTTGTCGGGTTTTGTTTCCTTCATCATTTGATCAAAATCGGTATAAGTGGTACAGTTTACGCCAAGCGCTTTTTTTGCAGTAGCTACACGTCCTGCATTGATATCACATAATCCCACAAATTCAACGGTATCCGAAAATTCCTTGACAACTGGAATACCCCACATGCCAATTCCCCTTACACCCGTGCCCACCATCGCCACCCTGATTTTTTTTGCAGGAGGTATATGGGAAGATAAGGCTTCTTGTAAGGCTAAGCCTGCGGCAGCAAGTCCAGTTTGTTGTATGAAGTCGCGACGATCCATAAAACCGTTTTG
>JBGAQE010000165.1:0-10204 GCA_044220885.1 Chitinophagaceae bacterium | reverse complement strand
GGTCATTATAATATAGCATGAAACTGATTAAAGAAATAGTCGCCCGCATCTGCGCCCTCTGGGCCATACTACTGTTTACAGTAACCCTGCTCCTTTTCATGATCCCCTTCCTGCTCTTCGCTTACTACGTGAAAGAGCCAAAGAAAAACCGACGATTTATTGAATTGTCGCGCTGGTGGATGGGCGTCTTCCTGCCTCTCTCCGGTTGTCCATTGACGGTAAAAGGAAAAGAGAACTTCGCTGCCGGCGAAAACTATATAGTTATCTGCAACCATAATTCTCTGATGGATGTGCCCATCTCCTCTCCAGCTATTCCCGGTGGTAATAAGACGATCGCTAAAATCGAAATGGCTAAGATCCCCATATTCGGATTGATGTATAGAACAGGCAGTGTTCTCGTTGATCGTCGTAGCGACCAAAGCCGTAAGGATAGTTATAATAAGATGAAAGAAGTGCTTCAAATAGGATTGCATATGTGTATCTATCCCGAAGGCACCCGTAACAAATCAAAAGAAGTATTGGGAGAATTCCATGGCGGCGCTTTCAGTTTAGCGGCCGATACAAAAAAGTTTTTACTGCCAGGCGTAATCTTTCATACTAAAAAGTACTGCCTGCCAACAAAACCTTCTATTTTCTTCCTCATAAACTGGAAATACACTTTCTTCCACCTATCCCTGTTCTTGCAGAAGATACCGCAGATACCCTGAAGACAAAGACCATAGCATCATGAAAACTTATCTGGAAGCAAGAAAGGATAATTAAGTTCCGTAGAAATAGCGGGTGCGGTTGATATTCAGATCACGCAACATACCCGACTTTGGATTCACTGTAATATTGAAGGAACGATATAATCCAACAGGTGTTATATTGATCGATAACTGCCAGCAGTGCAATTCCCTTGTAATAAAGGTGGTTAAACTCTGTAATTTTGATGTCTTGAAATCGTAATAAGCTTGCATACCAACCTTCCATTTAGGAGTTAAACTGAAGTCCCCATTCATATTAAGGTTACTATATAACTCTGTTTTGAAACCGCTATAGTCGGCTCGGAACTGTCTTGAGAGTTTTATGAATAAGACGGTCACATTCCAGGGCACATCAAAATCTACAAACTCCGCCGGATTCTGACGCACATATTCCAACTGCATCATCTGCTCTTCCATAGTTTGAGGTAATTGATCCATGTTATTATCCTGTATCTGTTTCTCTTTGGTCTTATTTTCTTTCGACTTCGACTGGAATGTAGCAGATACCGCTACGTTACCATTCACGATATGACGGGGAGAAAACTTACCACCTTTCCACGCATATTCTTTCTTCCGGAATCCAATGAGTCAACCATCATAAGGATCTAAAGTGGCACCTGCTGTAATATTGATCTTTTCAAATAGTGTACTTCGTGCATAGAAAGTGATAGGTGATAACTGGAAGGAATCGGCCAAAAAGTTATAGCCACCATTGAAACCGAATCCATCGATCAATCGGATCTTTTCATCAGGTGCATCTGCCGCCGTATCCTTTCTGTTCTTCACTTTTGCTTCGAGGTTATTATCTATTCCGAACCCTATACCACCGTATTTACCTTCGCTAAATGGACCGAAGATGGTTCCATCATAATAAGAGAACCGGTACTGGCGGCCGGTGGTATCTATCTGTACGGCATAATAATCCTTCTTCGCCATATCTGGTTTATAGTTGATCGACATATTCGGACGGATCACATGTCTGATAGCACGTATATTACTATTCTTGCCGAAGTGCTCATATTTACCAAAGATGGCTGTATTGATACCCAAACTGAAAGAGATATCCCTTGAACTGAAGAAACCTTTTTCGATACTGGTATCGATCTTTCTCTTTGTATCGTTCCAAACCCTTTCAAACTTCCTTGAATACCATTTCTCATTATAAGTTATACCAGGAGCTATCTGGAAAGGTCCAACTGGTGGTAAGGATAACTGGATAGGTATTGAATGTTGTGCTCCCCATTGTATGGTATCGATGATTCTTCTGAAACTGAAGGGAATCGTAAAAACTGATCTGGTTGGCCACATTCGAGTTCAAACCAATACCTAATTTCTCATACCATTTTGGTTGTCCTACAAAATCCTTTTTCTGGAAAGGATATAATGTGGTTACGTTGAAGTTGAGGTTTGGTAAACTCAGGTTCACCAATCCGGTATTATTATTCTGGTTATGGGTGGCGCTTAAAGAAAGGTTATAGCGGTTGCCCCAGGCTTTTGTATACGTGATAGAAGAGTTCAACTGGTTCTGGAAATTCCGGGTAGGATTATTCGATACAAATTGGTTGAACTTGGTGGAGCCGGCATTTACACTTGCAGAAAAAGTTGTTCCTGGCCTGGCCCTTGGATCCATTGTATGCGCCCAGGTTATATTGAATGTCTTTGAATCCTGGAATTCATTCTTGGCATCATTGGTCAAAAGACGGGTACGTTGCAATGCGAAATTCAGGGAACCATTATACTTATATCTTTTTCGATAAGTTGGTGTTAAATAAAGATTCCATCCTCCATATGAATAAAGATTGGCCCTGATAGTGGCATCGAAATAATCGTTGATCACTTTATAATAACCCAATCCATCCAAACTTAAACCGAACTGCTCGCTGGCATTGAATGTAGGCGGAAGGATACCTGAATGTCGACCTTGAGATAAAGGGAAGAAACCAAATGGGATATAGATTGGAATAGGCACTCCCTCAAATTCCGGATGCACTGGCCCTGTTACCGCCATCTTCTTATTGATCAACTTCAGCTTATTGGTGATGAAAGCAAAGTGAGGTGTATCCAGGTTACAGGTGGTCATTCTCCCCCTCAATCCGAAATATTCATTCTCTGTAATCTTCTTCGATTTAGCGATATTCATGAACATCTCACCTTGCGTAGTGAACGTATTCTGAGTCACTCCGCGCTGTGACTTGAAATTATACTTTATAACATCGGCCGTCATTTTTGTCTCCGCCTGAAGCATCACCGGCAATCCGATTATCTTTCCCGTTGAATCTTTCCGGTAAGTAGCCACAATCATATTTGTGGGTTGATCCATGGCAATACTGTCGGCCGTGAGCACTATATCCTTATAAGTAACTTTACCCTTACTATATAAAATGATCCGTTTATTGGGAACATCCATCTTCATGGAATCGGAGGCTTCGTAAGTAACAGGGGCATCTAAAGAATCTTTCGACATCTTCACACCGAATGTATCAGTGACATTTATGATGCTATCCTTTTTTTCCGGAACTGTATCTTTTTTTACTTGCTGTAAAGTTGCTGCTTGAAGTGTAGTTAAGGTTTTGTCAAAGCTGCGATGTGGCGTATCATCAGGAGCTACAAAGGACGTTACAACAAACAATGCTATACATAAAATAGCTGTTGTACGGTATTTTAAATTATTTTTGCGTCCTGTATTCATAATGCAGTAGGTGGCAAAAATAACTATTAATGCATTAAGAATATGTGAAGATTAGTTACTCCATTAATTCTACGACTTATTATGTTGAAAAAACTCCTGATACCGGCCGGCGCTCTGGCATTTATGATATTATTGGCATCGTTCCTGAAAGAACCTGCTGCTATAAACCTCCTCAGCGAACAGGTCTTAAAACTATTATCATTGACGCAGGTCATGGTGGTAAAGCCGCTGGTGCCAAAGGTGATTTCTCTTATGAAAAAGATATTACTCTCGATATCGCGCTGCAGCTTGGGTAAGAAATTGGAAAAGGCTTTCCCCGAAATGAAAGTGCTCTATACCCGTACAGAAGATGTATTCACTGCCAACCCATGGCGGGCTGAATTTGCCAATAAAAATGCAGGCGACCTCTTCGTTTCAATACATGTAAATGCAATGCCCCCTATCCGACATAGTAAATTCATAGGGTACAAAAAAGAAACATATTATGTTGGTAAAGGCAAGAATCGTAAAAAGAAAACTCGGCCAGTACCGAAATATTCATACTACTATACCCCTAACGAGCGATACGGCACTGAAACCTATATTTGGGCGGCCGACAGAGCCGATGAAAAAGGAGAGTTTGTAGGGGAACAGGTATTGGAAGATTCAACAGAATTTGTTCCTGATATTAATGATCCGGAATTCAAGGCGAAATCATTGTTATGGACAAAAAAATACTTCGATAAAAGCTTCCTTTTGGCTTCAATGGTGGAAGAAGAATTCACTAATGCAGGTCGCTTGAGCACTGGTGTAAAGCAGCGTACCTGGGAAGGTATCTGGGTGCTTCAAGCTACTGCCATGCCCAGCATATTGGTTGAAACTGGCTTCATCACCAACTCAAAAGAAGAACAGTATCTGAATAGTCCTGAAGGACAGGATCAAGTGGCTGAAAACGTATTTGCCGCTATAAAACGCTATAAAAGCACCATTGAGGCAGCTAAGAACCAGACATCGTCTACCAAGCCCGCCAGCAGCAATACCGGCAATAGTAAAAGGAAGTAAAAAACACCTATTCCAACACTTTTATAAAATGAACTGGCTTCCCAGTTCATTTTTGCTATTTTTGTGCCGGAAACACTGCAATCTCTATTCAGATTGCATTAACGATTTCCCTGCCAATTAACAACATCCTGTATGAAGGTATCAAATGAGACTAAAGTAGGCGCCCTTACCGCTGTATCTATAACCTTGCTGATTCTGGGATTCAATTTCCTGAAAGGAAAGAATATCACTGAAAGAAGCAATACTATCTATGCCGTATTCCCGAATGTTGACGGACTGGCCATTTCAAGCCCCGTTTATGCCAATGGCTATCAGATAGGACGGGTTGGCGACCTTGAAGCAAAAGATAAAAATCCTGACAGGTATTATTGTAACCATAACACTTACTAAAGACATCAATATTCCCGATAACTCATTCGCTTCATCAGATAAGACCTTACTGGGAACCACTTCAGTTAAGATAACCCTGGGTACCAGTCCCAAGTATATTAATGAAGGCGATACATTGCAGGTGCAATTATCTCCCGACATGTTATCTTCTGTAAAAAGCACTTCACACCAGCGGTAGATAATATCAATAAAACCTTGATTGCCCTTGAAGCAGTGATTCAGAAACTGAATTCTGTAATAGATCCCAATACAAAGAATAATATCCAGTCCATCGTTGCTAACCTCAACACTTCATCGCAGCGATTGATGGATTTGCTTAATACACAGAATGGTTCATTGGCTAAAACATTGAACCATGTTGAAAGCATCACGGGTAACCTGGAGAAGAATAATGGAAAGATAGATTCTTCCTTATCGAACGTTCAGAAAGCCACCAAGCAGTTAGCCGATGCCGACATAGCCAAAACTATCGAAACGATGAAGAAAACGATGGGGCAACTGGAACAGACCATCGCCAAGGTAAATAATCCCAATGGCACTATCGGCGCCCTGTTAAATGAACGCAAATTATATGATGAACTAAGACAAACTAACCGGAGTTTGACTACTTTGCTCGACGATTTAAAAACACATCCGAAACGCTATGTTAACGTATCCGTATTCGGAAAAAAAGATAAGTCAGTCCCGCTGACCTCGCCTTTGTTCGATAGCACAGGCACCAAAGGGAATCAATAAGATGAGCAGAGTCGTTTTTGTTTTAATTATTCTTTGTTGTTTCCGGGTAACCGGTTTGGCACAGGTAGCTCCTCCCCCTTCCGCCATCACCCATTGCGGCCGATACTATGCGGTTGGTAGAGATATTGAATGCCGACAAGAACGGATTCCGTAAAATCGATTCCGCTACCGAACTCCAGATGCTGGTGGGTAACGTAAGAATGAAAGAAGCTACCTCCCTTTTCTATTGCGATAGTGCCGTATATAATAAGAACCTGCATATCATCGAAGCCTTCGGCAACGTTCATATAAATGATGCCGATACCGTTAATACCTATGCGCAATACCTGCTCTATTATGTAGATACCCGTATTGCCATCCTTAAAAAGAAAGTAAAGCTTACCGACGGACATAGCAGTCTTTTCTCAGAAGAAGTACAATATGATATGAACCAGAAGATCGGGGAATATCATAATGGCGGTCGTGTAGTGAATGGAGAATCGGTACTTACCAGCAGGGAAGCCACCTATTATGCCGACCTGAAAGACGTTTACTTCAAGAAGAACGTGGTACTCACCGATCCTAAGTATATATTGAAGACAGACTCCTTATTATATAATACCGATAACGAACTGGCCACCTTTATTGCACAGACACTTATTGAAGACAGTGCACATCGAAAGATAAGGACGACAGATGGTTTCTACGATTTGAAGAATAAGAAAGCCTATCTGAACAAACGCTCCACAATCGAAGATGGTGCTGTGAAAGTGGTAGCCAATGAGATCCAGACCGATGATAATACTGGTAAGAACGTATTAAAAGGTAATGCCGTTTATACAGATACAGCACAGGGAATTTCTGTTTTGGCCAATCTCATTGAAGCAAATCGTAAGGAAGGAAATTTCAGGGCTACCCAACACCCGTTGATGATCCTGAAACAGGAAGCCGACTCCATTTATATAACAGCAGATACTTTATTCTCCGGAAAACTCAGTCTGCTACCCATGGCAAAAGACAGCATCGTTTTAAAAGATACTATCAAAGGCACGATGGTGATGGCCGTGAATGAACCAGAAGAAAGAAGATAGCAGCGATCGTTATTTCCAGGCCTATCGTAATGTGCGCATATTCTCAGATTCATTACAAGCTGTTTCCGATAGCCTTTTCTATTCGGGTAAAGATTCCATCTTCAAATTATTCCAGGAACCCATTGTATGGGCCAACGATAACCAGGTTACGGGAGATACTATCTATCTCTTCACAAAGAATAAGAAAGCAGAACGACTGAATGTTTTTGAAAACGGTTTCCTGATTAATAAATCGGGTGAGAATATGTATAACCAGATAAGAGGCAACAGGCTCTTCGGTTATTTCAAGGATGGAACCATTGACTATATGCGGGCAAAGGGCAATGCCGAAAGCATCTATTATATAAAGGACGAAGATTCTTCTCTGGTGGGACTGAATAAAGCTTCCGGCGATATCATCGATCTTCGATTTAAAGACAAAGCCTTGCATGAAGTGGTTTTCATCAGTGAAGTGAAAGGAACCATGTATCCAATGAGTCAGGTGCCTGAAGCTGAAAGAACGCTTCGCAATTTTAAATGGCTGGATATCCGCAGACCAAAAACCAAGTTTGAATTATTTGGCGATTGATCGGCCTCTCCTTATTGTTAAAATATATCTATAACCCATCCCCTAAGTAGCCGATTTATGGCGCTGGCATTATTTTCGATTCATTCCCGTAAACTGGACAACATGAAAAGGACATTCTTCATCTTTGGATTTTTGTTATTGCTGGCAGTTGTAAATACTGCTTCTGCGCAGGACTATAAATTCGCAGTAGGTGTAAGGCTTAGTAATTCCACTCCAACCCTTAACAACTCCGTTAGTGCAAAGTATTTTGTAACTCAGCAGACCGCCATAGAAGGTCTTGTTTCCTTTGGTTCCCGATTCGGTATCGGTGGACTCATGGAAATCCATCGACCCTTCAAACCCGAAGGCTTTGGTTGGTTCTATGGGGCAGGTGCCTATGTAGGCTTCCAGGACAAGAATACCTATCTCGGTCCTACCGGCATCATCGGCCTCGATTATAAATTCCCGTCCATCCCTCTCAATCTCTCCCTCGACTGGAAACCCGAACTCGATATCATCCCAAAAGTGGCGTTTATACCGGATGCGTTTGCGGTGACGGCGAGTTTTTGCGTTTAAGTAAGTTAGACGAGACGTTCAATAAGTTCAATAGGTTCAATAGGGCTGACTAATTGCAGTCTTTAAGAGCTTTGTAATTTTATTACCGCAGAGGCGCGGAACTGAGACTTTCCTCCGCGTCTCCGCGCCTCTGACAAAAAGAGTAGGAGAAGGGGGTAAAAAAGTTCAAGGGGTTACCCCCCGACCCTAAAGGGGGGAGCTAGGTCAATCTCATCTATAAATTGCAGTTAGTATTTCTAATAAAGTGGAAGCCGATAGTTTAAAAACTATCGGCTTCCACTATTTAACTAAAACAGATATTTATTAGTTAGTATAGTGTTCGCTCCCCTTTAGGGGTGATTCTTGGCTCTTGAACCTTTTGAACTTTGCCTTTATTTTTAACCCCCGATTGCGGTTTTTTGCAGTTTTTCCCCTTATTTTTGATACAGTAACCGCAACTAATGCTTAAAAGAGAACGCCAGGCGTATATTCTCCATCAGGTAAACCTGCACAATAAAGTGTTGTCCTCAACGCTGTGCAGGGAAAATAATGTATCTGAAGATACCATCCGGCGCGACTTGCAAGAACTTGCAGAAACCGGCAAAGTGATAAAAGTTCATGGCGGTGCCTTATCACAATCCTTCAACCAGCTTTATTATAGCGTCAACAACGTTTACTCACAGAACCAGAAGAATATCATCGCTAAAAAAGCAGCCAGTCTTATTCATGATGGCATGTTTGTACTTACCAGTGGAGGTACAACTATTCTTGAATTAGCCAAGAAGCCTTCCAAAGAACTAAAATTACTTTTTATTTCAGGAAGCCTGCCTGCCATTCTTGAATACATGTATCACCCGAATATTGAAGTGATAATGATTGGAGATAAGGTTTCTAAAAACTCTAAGATCACTGTTGGCGCCGATGCTATCGCCAAGATACACCAGATAAATGCAGACCTCTGCTTCCTGGGTATAAATGCCATTGATACCAACCATGGCATCACCGATAATGATTGGGATGTGGTGCAGATAAAAGCCATGATTGGCTCCGCTAAAAAAATCGTCTGTCTTACTATAGCCGAAAAAATAAATTCCGTCCAACCGATACACGTTTGTCCAATCGGTAAAATCGATATCCTGATCACTGAATTACCACCAACCGACCCCCTATTGAAACCCTATGTTGAAGCAGGCATTAAAGTACTATAGCATCTGAAGGATTAATATACTATAGTACATGTTTGCCGTACAGCATAATCGATTTTTTGATTGTCTTTCTTAAATATGTAATGCTTAAAACGACTATTATGAGAAAAATGCTGCAATGGGCAACAACAGTTTTGTTGCTGATTTGTACGCTTTCCCTTACTGCACAGGAAAGAATCCTGAAAGGGAAGATTACAGATGAAGATGGGGCGCCGCTCGCCAATGTTAGTGTATCGGTGAAAGGTACCTCCAAAGGAGCCATCACCGATATCAGCGGTAATTTCACCGTAAAGGCCAATAAAGGCCAGGTGCTTGAAATCAGCCTTATCGGTTATACCAAACAGACCTTTACTGTTGGGGATAATACGGCTATCTCTTTTAAGATGAAGAAGGATAACCGGGTGCTGAGCGAAGTAACAGTAACAGCACTGGGTATTAAAAAAGAAAAAAGAGGACAGGGTTTCTCCAGCCAGGAAGTGAAAGGTGAAGAAATTTCCCAAACACAAAGGGAGAACTTCTTCAATGCCTTACAAGGTCGCGCTGCCGGTGTTACCGTTACCTCATCCAGCGGTGCGCCAGGAGCTTCCTCACAAATCGTTTTAAGAGGTTTTAACTCCCTCTCAGGAAATAACTCCCCACTCATAATCGTGGACGGTCTACCAGTAAATAACGGTTCCTTCAACCAGGGCCGATTATCTACCGACCAGCCTAACCGAAATAATGACTACACTAACCGTGCTGCCGATATCAACCCAGACGATATTGAATCGGTGAATATCCTGAAAGGACCAGAAGCAACGGCCCTTTATGGTATCGAAGCAGGTAGCGGTGCCATCATCATTACTACTAAGAAAGGTAAATCAGGTAAGCTGAAAGTTTCTTACGATAATAGCTTCCGTGTTGAGAAAGCCTATCGCTTCCCGGATGTACAAAGAGTGTATGACAATGGTAATAATGGAGCTACCGCCAATACGCGTAACTTCTTCGGACCAAAATATACTCCCGGTACTCAACTTTTCGATAACGTAAAAGACTTCTTCCAAACAGGTTTCAACCAAAAACATACCCTTACTTTAGAGGGTGGTGTTCAGAAGACAACCTGGAGAGGATCTTTAACTGCCAGGGACCAAAAAGGTGTTATCCCTAACTCACGTTACAAAATGTATAGCGGCAGGGTTACCATGGTGAACAAACCTGCAAAGAATATAGACCTCACTACCAGTATC
>JBGAQE010000164.1:0-8273 GCA_044220885.1 Chitinophagaceae bacterium | reverse complement strand
AAGATAAAGATGATTGTGGTGATACCTTCTTCTTTTGGGGAGGAGTTGAAGCATCTCAATAAAGCACAGGTACAATTGATAGCTGACGCCTCCGATCCGAATGTGGCCAATACACTTACTAACTATGCCAGTGCTATTATAATGGATTACCAGTCAAGAATAACTCAGGAAAGAAAACTTCCTTATACTATCAAGACTGAATTCAGGATGCTGTATAATCCACAGATGAAAGGGGCTTATAATTTTGTTCCCGGGGTAATGGCGATGGTACTCTTGTTGGTCTGTACAATGATGACCGCTATCACAATTGTGAAGGAGAAAGAAATGGGTACGATGGAAATCATGCTGGTGTCTCCAGTTAAACCTATATTGGTAGTTGTTGCCAAGGCTGTTCCTTATCTGGTGCTTTCCATCGTTAATATTATCAGCATTCTTTTATTGAGTGTTTATGTTTTGGAAGTCCCGATTAATGGAAGTATACCACTATTGTTGGGGGTAAGTATACTGTTCATACTTGTTTCGCTGGCACTTGGACTGCTTATTTCTGCTGCCACAGATACACAGCAAACGGCGATGTTCATCTCATTGATAGCTTTATTCCTTCCAACAGTAATGTTAAGCGGGTTTATGTTCCCGGTTGAGAATATGCCATTGCCATTGCGGACGATGTCGAATATTGTTCCTGCTAAATGGTATTATTTCATAGTGAAATCAGTAATGATCAAAGGACTTGGATTTTCTTCTATCATAAAGGAAGTGGCTATTCTGACGGGCATGCTATTGTTCTTCCTTTTAATGGCTGTAAAGAAATTTAAAATCAGACTGGCATGAGGACATTGAAATTTTTGTTGCAGAAAGAGTTCCGGCAGATATTCCGGGACCCCTCCATATTGCGGTTGATATTCGTAATGCCAATTATTCAATTGATGGTACTGCCATGGGCCGCTGATTATGAGATCAAGAATATCAAGTTGGCTATTGTGGATCATGACCATTCCACATATTCACAACAGTTAATTACAAAAATAACAGCAGGTGGTTATTTCAAATTAAGTGGCGATCCTGTTTCATATGATGCGGCTTTGAAATTGGTTGAAAGGGAAGAAGCTGATCTGGTGTTGGAAATCCCTTCTCATTTTGAAAAGGATCTGGTGAAAGAAGATGAGATAACCGTATTTATGGCTCTCAATGCCATCAATGGAGTGAAAGCCAATTTGGGTGGTGCTTATCTAAGAACCATTTTACAGGATTACAACAGGGAAGTTCGACTGAAGTGGATACAGTTCCCAAGATTCAATCCTGATACACAAGTGGAAGTGGTGAGTTCCAATTGGTACAATCCACTGATGAACTATAAATATTTCATGGTGCCAGGCATATTGGTATTGTTACTGACTATGATTGGAGCCAACCTTACAGCTATCAATATTGTTCGTGAGAAGGAGATAGGTACTATTGAACAGATCAATGTAACTCCAATACGAAAAGCCCATTTCATACTGGGAAAGCTGATCCCTTTCTGGGTGTTGGGTATGCTTGTATTGACACTGGGATTCGTCATAGCAAGACTGGCTTATGGAATAATTCCTGTCGGTAGTTTCCTTACTATTTATGCATTTGCTGCTATTTACTTATTAGCCGTATTAGGACTTGGATTATTAATCTCAACCTATTCCTCAACCCAGCAACAAGCTATGCTGGTGTCATTTTTCCTGATGATGATCTTCATTTTGCTTGGTGGATTATACACTTCGATTGAAAGCATGCCGATGTGGGCGCAATACATAACTAAGCTGAACCCTGTCTCATATTTTATAGAAGTGATGCGTATGGTAGTCCTAAAGGGCAGTGGCTTATCAGATATCAAGAGCCAGTTGCTGGTGATTACTGGTTTTGCGCTGTTGTTTAATGGCTGGGCAGTTTACTCTTACCGCAAAAGATCCTAGCTGCGAGAAATTTCTGGGATTTATTTATTTCTATTGAGAGATACTTATATGTAAGATTTTATGGATTATCTGGGAAAATACAATTCTTGGGTAGCTAAGTTTCAAATATAGATTTAAGAGAAAAATATTTTACAATTATAATATTAGGTAATTGAGTTTTTCACCATTTGTTTCATGGTTTAGAAAAGTATTGTTACAATAATTAAATAGCATTCGGTTAGCTATCAGTACTTAAGTTTCTTGTTTGTTAAGCGATGAAATTTAAGACTCGGTTCTCCGAAATTTATAAGTAAGCCGCATTCAACTTTACATACTTCAATGTAATTAAATGCCTGAGCAAAATGTGAAGCATCTAATTCTGGAGTTGCTTTAATCTCTACCGCCAATACACCTTCCACCCAAAAATCTACATTCCTGGCTCCGACCTTTTTGTCATAATAATATATAGGTATTTCATGCTCCCTTTTATAGCTAATACCTTCTTTCTCGAGTTCTATAGCCAAGGCCCTTTGATAAATTATTTCCTGAAAGCCATTCTTAAAATACTGATGCACTTTCATCGCACACCCTATAATCTTACCTGTAAGCTCCCTATGCCTCATCCTCATTCCAATTTTAAATCTTCATTAATCAATAAAAAAATCCCATCTAATCCCAGCCCTAATCCCTTTAATCCCAGTTCTAAAACACTAAAATCCTCAGTAATCAATCAATAAAAATATCCCAGCTAATCCGCGATTTAATCCCATTAATCTCAGACCCAGCGCATTTAATACAATCAATATCCCAGCAGAATCCCCATAATCCCAGCCCTAACACAATCAAATGTCAGACTATTATTACACCAAATCTCCCCGCCACAACCCCAGAATAAATATTGGAGTTGTATCGAGGTTTAATCCAAGTTATTTTCCGTAAATTCCAGTTATAAAACGATTGCCATATGATCAAGTTCTCAGAAATCAAGCCAGGCGATATTGTAATGGCTGAGTATGAAGGCCAGCAATGGCAGGGTACAGTAAAAGACCTGAACAGGGAAGACAAGGAAGTTTGTGTGGAAACAGAGGTTCAGGAATTCTGGTTTACCCCCGAACACCTGTTCGCCATCCCGCTCGATGAGGCCCAATTGATGAAGCTGGGTTTCCACAAGCAGGATAACCCCGATGGAACAGTAAAGTATATGAAGGACTCGTTCCGGATCCTTTTGCCGCATGGGGGCGATTTTTCGACCATGGAAATCTGGTGGAGGGAAGATAAACGCCACATTAACCAGCACCTGAACGTCCATAATCTCCAGAATCACTACTACGATATGACCAAAGTAGAGCTCAATCCCTAGTTGATTCTCCGATATTTAGCCCATTTTCGGGCATTTTGACAGCCATTTTCCACAATTGCGGGAAAAATATCCCCATTTTTTTCTTATTTCTGGCTGATAATCCTATCTTTGCGCTCCTTAAAAAATTATGGGCAAACAACCGCTTATCAAACAAGATGGTACTATTGTAGAGGCTTTATCGAACGCAATGTTCAAGGTAAAACTCGAAAATGGCCACGAAATTCTGGCCACTATCTCTGGTAAAATGCGGATGAACTACATCAGGATTCTGCCGGGAGATAAAGTGGGAGTAGAAATGAGTCCGTATGATTTGACAAGGGGAAGGATCATCTTCCGTTATAAGTAGAGAGTGGTAAGTGATGAGTATTAAGTTGTAAGTAATTAAAAGTTTTAATACCAGCAGAGAGGTTTAGGTAAAACTGACTATCGAAGCTCAAAGACTAAAAAATGAAAGTAAGAGCATCCATTAAAAAACGTAGCGCTGATTGCAAAATCGTACGCCGTAAGGGTCGTCTTTATGTAATCAACAAGAAGAACCCACGCTTTAAGCAGCGCCAAGGGTAAAATACAAGTCGGGAGTCTTGAGTCTGTAGTCAGAAGTCGGGACAACTAGCTTGGAATCACTTTCGGTCTTTCGGACTTTCCGACTTTCGGACATTCCAATTTCCGGACTTAACAAAAGAAAAAACAAACAAAGAATATGGCTCGTATTGCCGGTGTAGATTTACCAAAGAAAAAAAGGGGCGAAATTGGCCTTACCTATATCTTCGGAATAGGACAGGCTACTGCTCAGTACATCCTTGGAAAAGCAGGGATTGATTTCAGCAAGAAAGTGGATCAGTGGAATGACGATGAGCTGAACGCTATCCGTACTATTATCACCAATGAGTTCAAAGTTGAAGGACAATTGCGTTCTGAAGTTCAAATGAGCATCAAACGTCTGTTGGATATCGCTTGCTACCGTGGTCTCCGTCACCGTAAAGGTCTTCCAGTTCGTGGTCAACGTACTAAAACAAATAGTCGTACCAGGAAAGGTAAGCGTAAGACAGTGGCTGGTAAGAAGAAGGCAGCTAAGAAATAAGATTAGCTGAAGGCTTAATGCTAAATGCTGAATGCTGGATGCCATCCGTTCGGAGGCTCTGAGTAGTAGCATCTGGCACTAGGCCTTAAGCATTTAGCATCAAGCATTAAGCATATTGCACTATAAATTTCTGAATCAACTACGGATACCCTGGTGCAGGAGGAGGGTTGGTTCAGGTTCCGGAAACGGGATTTTTTAATAACTGTTCAGACTACCTAAGTTTCAATTATGGCAAAAGCACAAGCCCCCAGCGCGAAAGCAGCTGCGAAGAAAAGAGTGGTGAAAGTGGATTCTCACGGAGATGCCCACATTTCAGCTACCTTCAACAACATCATCATCAGCATCACTAACAAGAATGGCCAGGGTATTTCCTGGAGCAGTGCTGGTAAAATGGGTTTCAAAGGTTCTAAGAAGAACACCCCATATGCTGCACAGATGGCCTCTTCAGACGCTTCTAAAGTAGCGTTCGATGCAGGTGTGAAAAGAGTGGATGTATATGTAAAAGGTCCTGGAGCCGGTCGCGAAAGTTCTATCCGCGCCCTCTCTCAATCAGGTATCGAAGTGGCAATGATTAAGGATGTGACTCCGCTTCCACACAATGGTTGCCGTCCTCCAAAGAAAAGAAGGGTATAATGATTTTGGGATCGCTTTTGAATTCCCATTCAATATCGGTTCCAGATTCATAACATATTCCGCCGTCATAATGCTTTGAAAGGATCAAAGCTTTCATTTAATAAAAGGTGACTGATTTATTTTTTACGATTTTTTACCGATCAGCTCACCGGTTTCTAAAAAAATCGAAATGAAAAAAAGACTATGGCACGTTACACAGGTCCAAAAACCCGTATCTCCCGTATATTCGGAGAACCCATCTTAGGTAATGGTAAATACCTTACAAAGAACAGCTTTCCTCCAGGCCAGCATGGTCCATCCAAAAAGCGTAAAGCTCCAGGTGAATATGCTATTCAGTTGAAGGAAAAGCAAAAAGCTAAGTATACTTATGGTGTACTCGAGCGCCAGTTCCGCAAAACATTCGACGAAGCTGCCCGTATCAAGGGTGTAACCGGTGAAAACCTCATCAAGTTACTCGAAGCTCGTTTGGATAACGCCGTATACCGTCTCGGTATCAGCCCTTCCCGCCCAGGCGCCCGTCAGCTCGTTTCTCACGAACACATCACTGTTAACGGAGACGTGGTAAACGTACCATCTTTCCAGTTGAAACCAGGTGACGTTATCAGCATCAAAGAAAAAGATAAAGCCAATACAGCTATCACTTCACAGTTCCGCGGTAAGAACCAGAAATTCAACTGGCTCGACTGGAACGAAACTGAATAAAGGTACTTTCGTGGCTTATCCTGAAAGGGAAAGCGTTCCTGAGAATATCAAGGAACAACTGATTGTGGAACTTTATAGTAAGTAATACGTAGAACGTAATACGTATTACGTAATACTGAAAGTAAAGAGCTCGACTAATAGCAGGAATGTGGGGCAATTAACATTTAAAACTAAAATCTGAAATAACAAATGGCCATTTTAAATTTTCAGAAACCCGACAAAATCATCCTCCAGAAAGCAACGGATTTTGAAGCACAATTCGAATTTCGTCCACTGGAACCGGGATACGGCGTAACAATCGGTAATGCCTTGCGCAGGGTATTATTGAATTCGCTGGAAGGATATGCTATCATCGGTATCCGCATTGAAGGAGTAGACCATGAGTTTGCTACCATCAAAGGCGTAACTGAAGATGTACTGGAAATCATCCTTAACCTGAAACAGGTTCGCTTTAAGAAGAAAGTAGAACATGAAGTAGGACAGGAGAAGATCTCCCTCAGCATCAAGAACAAGACTGAACTTACTGCAGCTATGATCGGAGAAGCTACACAAAGCTTCGAGATCATGAACCAGGAGTTACTGATATGTACTTTGGATACTTCTGCTAAACTGGATATCGAACTCACAATCGCTAAAGGTCGTGGTTATGTATCTGCAGAAGATAACAAACTGAAAGAAGCACCATTCGGATATATTCCTACCGATTCTATCTTCACACCTATCAAGAATGTGAAATATGCTATCGAGAATACCCGTGTGGAGCAACGTACCGACTTCGAAAAATTGATCATGGAAGTTTCTACAGATGGTACCATCCATCCTGAAGAAGCTGTAAAGCAAGCAAGCCGCATCCTGATCCAACACCTGATGATCATCACTGATGAGAACATCACTTTCGATTCTAAAGAAGATAAGAAAGAAGACGTGGTGGATGAGCAAATGCTGCAACTGCGTAAGATTTTGAAGACCCCATTGGAAGACCTCGATCTTTCAGTACGTGCCTTCAACTGTCTGAAAGCTGCCAAGATCAACAGCTTAAGCGAGCTGGTACAATACGAGCAGGAAGACCTCATGAAATTCCGCAACTTCGGTCAGAAATCATTGGCTGAAATTGAGCAGGTACTGGCTGAAAGAGGCTTGCACTTCGGTATGGATCTGAGCAAGCTTGGATTGGATAAAGACGAGTTATAAATTTGAAAATTTGATGATTTGAAAATTTGATAATGGGGCAACCCCAAATTTTTTAGTCGACAAATTTCAATGATAAAAAAGGGTTCTTAGAGATTTGAATTTTCAAATTTTCAAATTCTCAAATTCCCAAATTACTAATGTAGGTTGTAATTCCTGACACGGTACAACCGAATTAAACTTTAAGTCATGCGTCACGGAGACAAAATCAAAAATTTAAGCCGTACCGCTTCCCACAGGAAAGCGTTACTGAGCAACCTGGCTTGTCAGCTTATTATGCACAAGCGTATCGTAACTACTTTGGCAAAGGCGAAAGCCCTCAGGATCTATGTAGAACCCCTGATCACCAAAGGAAAAGAGAACACCACTCACCAACGTCGTGTGGTTTTCAGTTACCTGCAAGACAAAGAAGCGATCACAGAACTGTTCAGCACTGTTGCTGATAAGATCGGTGGCCGTCCAGGTGGTTACACCCGCATCCTGAAATTAGGCGCCCGTACCGGTGACAACGCTGAAACTGCCATGATTGAACTGGTAGACTTCAACGAAATCTACGGTAAAGGAAAAGGCGAAGAAAAAGAAGGTGCTAAGAAAACACGTAGAAGCCGTACTTCTGCTAAGAAAGCCCCTAAGGCTGATGATGCAGCGGCAGATACTTCAGCTGAAAAAAGCGCTGAATAAGATGGAAATTAACTTTCAATATAAAGGCTTCGGTTTTACCGGAGCCTTTTTTTTGTGCTTTTCCGGGTTTTACCACTAATGTGGGCAAGTCGAATTTGTTAGTGAACCATTATCATTTAATTTCGCACCGTTTTACTACTACTTTACACTATGCATATACATAACGAACAACCCCCTGCTATCCTTCTTCTGGCCGATGGAACCGTTCATTACGGAAAGGCCTTTGGTAAAATCGGAACCACTTCCGGAGAAATCTGCTTCAATACCGGTATGACCGGCTATCAGGAAGTGTTTACCGACCCAAGTTATTATGGACAGGTGATCATCATGAACAATGTACACATAGGCAACTATGGAGTGAAGGATGATGAAGTGGAGTCTGAATCAGTAAAGATCCGTGGATTGATCTCCCGTAACCTGGAAGAGCAATATTCCAGGAAGCTGGCTAATGCATCATTGGAGACCTATCTGGTGATGAATAATATCGTTTGTATAGAAGGAGTTGATACAAGAGCCCTCGTAGCCCACGTTCGTGAGAATGGTGCCATGAACTGCATCATTTCTTCAGAAATATTGGATGTTGAAGAACTGAAAAAAGAACTGGCCAAGGTGCCAAGTATGGAAGGACTGGAGCTGGCTTCTAAAGTAACTACCAAGGAACCTTATACTTTGGGTGATGAAAAATCCCCAATACGAATAGCGG
>JBGAQE010000163.1:0-7749 GCA_044220885.1 Chitinophagaceae bacterium | reverse complement strand
CGCGGAGACGCAGAGAAGTACTCCTCTGCGCCTCCGCGTCTCTGCAGAAAAACACTCAAAGGATCAGACTAAAACTTACTACCTACTAAAAACCCTTAACTCTCTCCCTCACCCCTTTTCGCTATTGCCCCATCCACCTTATTCCACCAATTTTGAATCCAGCTAAAACTGATTCAAAATGAAAAGAACTTGTTTAAACCTTATCACATTTTCTCTTATCCTTATTGTTTTATTTTCTTCTTGTAAAAAAGGAGGAGGTGGAACTACACCAGATCCTGTACCACCTGTTCCATCAACAAAAGATGTATATGTTGCCGGATATGAACTTATCTCAGGAACAAAATCATATGCTCAACTTTGGAAAAATGGGGTAGTTACACATCTCACAGACGGCACCCAAACTGCAAGGGCCCTTTCAGTATTTGTTTATAATAGGGACGTATATGTTTCAGGTTATGAAAGTAATGGCTCCAGGAATGTTGCCATACTCTGGAAAAATGGGGTAGCTCAAAAACTCACTGACGGTACCAAGAACGCAGAAGCACCAGGTGTTTGCGTATCAGGTGGAGATGTTTATGTAGCCATCAACGAATTCGGTACCACCAATAATATAGTAAAGCTTTGGAAGAATGGAAGCATCAAGAGTCTTACTGCCGGACTTGTTTCTGAAAACGCAATTAAGCATATCCGTTGATGGAGGATTGGTTTGCATAGCAGGCACTGCTTTCAAAAATTCATACAATAGAGCAACATTGTGGAAGAATGACAGCACCATTACGCTAATGGCGATTACAGTAACATGCTACATCAGTACATGTTATTGCAGGAACTGTATATGTTGGTGGTTACGAGTCAGTGCAGGAGCTGCAGTGTTGCAAGAATGTGGAAGAATGGTGCTCTCTTATATCCTGCACTACCTCTTGTTCCTGGTGGAATAAATGGAATACAGGCTGTTGGTAGCGATGTATATGCCTGCGGTGAAATCTTAACCCCAGGCATAAATTCAGCAGCTTATATGGAAGAATGGCACCACAACATTTATAACAGACCAATCTGCTCAATCTGGATGCCGAAGCAATTCATGTTTCAGATTTGATTGTTCATACTGCTGGCCATCTACATCAGGCCCTTGTTGAAGTGGCCACTCATTGGAAGAATGGAGTGGCAACTAAATTGGGGGAAGGAAGAATAATTCTATTGCGTTGTCGATGTTTGTGAAATAAATTAAAAAATCAAAATTAAAAGTCGAAAATGATGAATGTTTGAGATACTTATTAATGGCGAATGAAGAATAAGACTGAATTATTCATAATTTAGTCTTTCATATTACAAGACCATATGCCATATTCACGGACATTAAAAGCAACAGCAGTTTTTTTTCTTTCCTCATTATTATTCTCAAACGGATTTTCGCAATCACTGAAAGATACCGTGCACCCTTCGAGTACTGAAGTGGTGCAACCTATCCATAAGAACGATTTCACAAATGGAAATACTTGTCCCGTTAGGAAGCAAGGAGGTAATGCCGCACTGTAAATGGTATTCAGGTATTTGATGGCTCCAAAGATGGAAACCGACAGGTAGACCCGCAAGTAGCAGTGGGCGGCGGCTATGTAATGGAAGGATCCAATAGCGGACTTATCATTTACAACAAACAAGGGGAGTTTGTACAAGGCGTATCTCAGAAATGTTTCAATAATGGTATCGATCCGAAACTGTTTTTCGATATCCATAACCAGGTTTTCGTATTTGATCTATGGTGGTACTATGATAAGGAAAAGACTAAGCCAGTAAATATTTCAGTTTCCGCAACCAATAATCCAACAGGTGCCTGGAATATCTATCCTGTATCGCGCACTGCTGAAGTGGATGGCGGTGGCATAGGATATAGCCGGAAATGGATCGGTTATTCTTATCCTGGCGGAGAAGAAAACACTTTTATACTTCGTTCTGCCGATGCAAAGGCGGGTAAGCCAGCCACCATCTATCATTTCAAAGGAAGTCTGGGTCACCCTATATTCATGCAAGATGCTATAGATGATCTTTACTTTTTCGATTTCGACGATTCGAATTATGTTATAAGGAAAGTATCAGAAGATAAGAACGGAATGCCCTATAGCCAGATTGTAGCCAAGAAAGCGCATCATCTAACGTATTTCGATTATCCCCCTCCATCACCCCAATTAGGTTCCAAGCAAGTGGTATCGAGTGGTGATCGCAATCCCAAGAACCTGGTATTTCAAAACGGTTCCATTTGGTTTTCCCAAGCAGTAAACTGCAACGGACGCTCCGCCGTTCAATGGTTACAGATAAGAGCCCGCGATGGGAAAATTGAACAACAAGGATTGATTAGTAGTGATACCACAAACTATATTCAAACAACTATTGCAGTCAATAAGAAGAACGATGTTCTCATCGGTTTCCAGGAAGCCAATGAACGGTCCTTTATCAGTCCCCGCTTCACCTATCGTTTGGCAAAAGATCCCAAAAATACTACCCGACCCATTATTCATTTAGGAGAAGGCAAAGCCGCCACCGACGGCCAATCCTGGGGCGATTATAGTGGAAGTATTATTGATGGCGATAACCTAACAGATTTGTGGACGATACAAAGTATTACGAATGAAAAGGGGAAGAACGAGAGTGTGATTGCGAAGTGGGAGAAGAAGTAGTTGTATGTGGTACGTTTTATGTTGTTAGGTGTGAGGAGTAGTTGTGAGAAGTGAGTATTAAGTTGTAAGTAGTAAGTTTTAAGTTGGAACCCTAATTATAAAACTTTTACCAACTTTTAAGAACCCGCATCTCGCAACCCGTAACTCGCAACAAAATATCCTTCCCGCCTTCCCGGGTATTGTATTCATTCTCAAATCATCAAATTCTCAAATTCCTCATGCGCCGCCGCCACTTCCTCCGCTCTCTCGCTCTCACTGGAATGAGTCTTCCTTTTTCCAGAAGCTTTGCGTTTGAAGGAAGTGATGATGTAAGCAAGAAATCATTGTCGATAGGATGGATCACTGATGTGCATCATGGGTACTGCACAGATGCTGATAAAAGACTCGAAGCATTCATAGCTGCAGCGATTGCTAAAAACCCTGATTTCATTTTACAAGGAGGAGATTTCTGTCACCCAACTCCTGAAGCGGCCTCCTTCTTAAATATCTGGAACAAATTTAAAGGGCCGAAATATCATGTACTCGGTAACCATGATATGGATAAGGGAACCAAGCAACAGATCATGGACCTATGGCAAATGGAAAAACCATATTATTCATTTGATAAAGGTGCTTTTCATTTTGTGGTGATGGATTGCAATCATATTCTATCTGATGGAAAGTATATAGATTATGTAAAAGGCAATTTCTATATCGATTCAAACAAGCGCGATCTGGTGAATCCTGAACAGATAGAATGGTTGAAAGAAGATCTCGAAGAACAACAAAGCCAACCATCATCATTTCCCATCAGTCATTTGATGATGTGTGGACAGGCTATACAGTCCCCAATAAGTTATCGGTACGGAAAGTGATTGATGATTGTAATGCTTCCCAGAAAAAGCCAAAAGTGATAGCCTGTTTTTGTGGGCATCATCATCTCGATAACCATATGATGATAAATGGTGTCCATTATATTCATATCAACAGTGCTTCCTATTATTATGTGGGAGATGGATTTGGCTCTGATGGAGCCAAAGCGATGTATGCCGATCCATTATACTGCTTTGTAACTCTTAATCCCAGAGGAAAAATTACTATTGAAGGAAGACAGAGTCATTTTCTGTCCCCCACCCCTACAGATAAGGGGTATGTGTCGGCGGATAAGATTACGGCGGTGATTAGTGGGAGAGAGTTAAGTTATACGTTTTAAGTTGTAGGTTATAAGTTTGAACCCTTAATTAAAGAGATTGACTAAATACTAATAACCTGCAAGAAAAACACTTTCCGCCTTTCCGGTAATACTCTGCGTCTCTGTGAGAGAAGTTGTAAAAGATGATGAATTCACCAAAAAGGAATGAGGGAATTTTATTAGGTTGACATCTCCCGGGATGTCAACCTCCAGGATGTCATCTCCCGGGTTGACTTCCTGGAGGTTGACTTCTCAAAAGAAATCCTTCCCGTTTTTCCACTTTCCCGGCAATTGTATTGGAGCGAAGCGACCCTTCGATCCTTAAATTATAATCAGGGATTTTCACCATATACAGTTTTCATTGCCCCCACAGTACTGTGGGGGTGAAAAAAATCCTCCCCGCCTTCCCGGTTAAAATACCAGTCGCGAAGCGACACCCTTAAACTAAAAAACCCGCCTGGTGGCGGGTCTTATATGGCTTCGAGAATCTTTTTTTGCTGTGCTTGGATATTGGAAGCCTTAGGTTTTCATTGGATTGGATAGAGCACAGGCTACGGATTAAATGTTTTCAGCGATGTAACACGGATTAACTGGATTTGTTGTTTTTCAAAGGTTTTGGATAACGGGACTTTGGACATTTGGATTCATGGTTTTTTCAATGGATCGGATTTTTTCTTGGACTGGATTTTAATTTGTGTTTTCTTAGGATCGGATTAATTGGATATCTGGATTTATTGGTTTTTCAAAGATCTGGATGGTATCGTTTTCCTTTCTGACATAAAGCTAATAAGGCTTTTTATTCCTGGGTAGTTTTTTCATTTTCTCTTTCAGAGATTCAGTAAGCAATACAGTAGTTGCCTATATATTACCCATTAGGGATTTATGGCCATTGATAGGGTGTAGTTGGTAAGCTACATGAGAAGTTTTACGTTGTAAGTGGTAAGTAGTAAGTTATAAGTCGTAAGTTGGAACCATAATTCTAGAATTTATTTCAATTTGTAAGAACTTGGATAAAAAAATTTCCCCGCCTTCCAGCTAAATTGTATTCGTCGCGAAGCGACCCTTTGCGCCTTAAATTGTTATCAGGGTTTAACACTACAAACAGTATTACATTGCCCCCACAGTACTGTGGGGGTGGAAAAAAGAAAAACCTTCTCGCCTTTCCGGTTATCCCCTGTATCTCCGGTGAAATGTATTAAACTTTTTCATTCCTCTTTCAGTAACTTTAAAATCCCATGTCTTCAACCGCTCAACATATACGTTTATCAGAGTTAAATGCCCTTATTGAGGACAGCATCCGTAAGAATTTCCAGGATCGCAGCTTTTGGATTGTTGCCGATATCACCAACCATAGTTTTAAAGAAAGAAGCAGCTACCACTACTTCGATTTGGTTGAAAAAGATCCCGCCGGAACAGAAATGATCGCCAAAGTAGCCGGTAAAGCCTGGGGCAATGGATCATTGCGAATAAAAGCTTTTGAAGCCGCCACTGGGCAGCAATTCACAAATAATATAAACGTGCTGGTGAATGTGAAAGTGGTCTTCCATAAAGTATATGGACTTTCACTTGAAGTGGTGGATATCGACAGCAATTTCACTCTCGGATTACTTGAAAAGCGCCGTCGCGAAACACTGGAACGACTGGTGAATGAAAATGAAGGAGTGATAGAAAAGATCGGGGAACAATATATAACCCGTAACAGCAAGCTTCCATTGCCTTCAGTGATAAAGAAAATAGCTGTGGTCTCTTCAAAGACATCGGCAGGTAATGAAGACTTTAAACATACCTTAATCAACAATCCCTACGGTTATCTTTTCGAAATCGACGATTACCATACAACAGTTCAGAACGAAGCCTATGCCCAGGAATTCCTGAATACTTTGATTGGCGTTTTTCATAGTAATATTCCTTATGATGTTGTAGTGATCAACAGAGGCGGTGGTGCTCAAACCGATTTCCTGATTTTTGATAATTATAATATCGGAAGGGCTATCGCAAGATTTCCTATTCCAGTAATTACAGGTATCGGTCACCAGAAAAATGAAACCATTGCCGACCTGATGGCGCATACGGCAACTAAGACTCCAACTAAAGCTGCAGAGTTTATCATTGCCCATAATAAGAAGTTTGAGGATATGGTGCTTTTACACCAAAAGAGAATTGTAATTAAATCTCAACAGCTACTGGCTTCTAATAAGGAAAAAATCCACCAATTAAATACTATACTTACAAACCGTTCACGTACCTATCTGATAAATAAGAGGGATATCATTTCCAATTATAATTCAGCACTGATTCATAAGACCAGGGAGATATTATATACACAACACACTTTATTGCAACAAGCCGGATCAAAACTGACCCATATCCCCAAAGTGATGTTTTACCAGCGCAGTAAGGACCTTGAAAGTAAAGTGGAGATATTAAAATCATACACCACAAACCTTTTAAAAAACCAAAAGGGGTATCTTGGGCATTATATATCACTGATGCAGCTGATGGCTCCAGATAATATATTGAAGAAAGGATTTGCTATCATTAAACATAATGGTACTATAGTATCAACAGGAAAGAAATTAGAGAAGGGTGATTTGATAGAAGTAGTGATGGAGAAGGAAATAATCAATGCGTCTGTAACAACAAAAAAAGAGAATGATGGAAAAAGCTTTAACCTATGAGGCGGCCTATAAAGAGCTCGCCCAAATTGCAAAAGATATAGAGAACGAAGCCGTAACAGTAGATGTGTTAGCGGAGAAAGTGAAGCGGGCTTCTGAATTAATAACGCTGTGTCAATCTAAATTACGCGCCACCGAAACGGAGGTGAATAAGATTATTGCGCAGATGGAGCAGGGGGGAGAAGCTAAACGATAGTTGTGAAGTTCAATAGGTTCAATAGGTTCCATAGGGCTGACTAATAGTTGGCCCTTTTTTGATTTTGGCAATTTTTACCGCAGAGACGCAGAGGCTTTCCCTGCGTCTCCGCGTCTCTGCGGTAAAATGTACATGTATTCAATTTCAGATAATCACACAAATCAAAATAATCTCAGTAAATAGCTAAACACAAAGGCTTCCCGAATGCAGAGTTATATGTTATGATGTATACACCAAAAAAGAATGGGGAAACTTTCAGGGGTTGACATCTACCGAGATGACATCCGGGAGGTTGATATTGAAAGGTATGAAGCACCTTCTCAAACAAGGGCTTTAACGCTGATCGATACTTCTGGCAATCATTACTTCTTGAATTACGCTTATATAGTCTCGGGGGAATATAAGCCCAGCGAGAATTTGAATACTTTGTTTTTTACTTCCACAGCGTTACGATCAAGGGTGTATATCTTGAAGGATTATTTAATGACTTGATAGACAATAAAATAAAGCAGGTTATATCTGTGGATAAGCGATATGTAGGCGCACAGAAAGACACCGAACCAATCGTAACCGATATTCAAATTAAAGAGCGTGAGTAAATCCTAGAAAAGCTTTGTATTTTTAGAAAAAGCAAAGGCATGAACAGGTATATTAATTACGATGATTGCGAAGGTGAAATAGGATTCACTGGATTTCAACTATTATATCTGACTGGCATATTTGGGATTTATTCAATTGCTGGTTTTAATGCTTTGTATTTAAATGGTGATATTGAGTATAAGTTTTACTTCGATGAAGATGATGATTTTTTTGTTGAGATTAAAGGAAAAGAAGTAAAAATTTTGAAGATTAATATTAAATCAAAAGACGAGCTTCATCTTGATTATTTTAGAATAGATCCAACTTTTAAAGGAAAGAATATTGGCTTTAATAGACACAAAAGTCAAATCGAAGCAGCAAAAATTTATGGGTTTAAAAAAATTACACTTTGGGCTTACGGAGATATAAATATGTATCCTGATTGGGACGGGTATA
>JBGAQE010000162.1:0-8455 GCA_044220885.1 Chitinophagaceae bacterium | reverse complement strand
CGCTGATCATTCAGAATTTTACAGCAATAGTCAGTTTGCTAAACTTTTTTCTTTATACCTTATTCTTCATCGCTTTCTTATGCAGGATACAAATCAGGAAATTTATTTTGTAGTAGTTATTGGGGTTATATTAGGACTGGTACTTGTTGGTTTTATTGTGACTATCCTTTATCTGTATCAGAGGCGTCAGCACCAGCAGGAACAGGAAATGCTGACACTGAAAGATAGTTATGACCAGGAAGTGCTGCGCAGCCAGATAGAAATCCAGGAGAATACATTTCGTACCATAGCGCAGGAATTGCATGATAATATTGGGCAGTTACTTTCTGTAGTAAAAATTTCACTATCCATATTGCCTTTAGAAAACACCCACCCGGCTTGGGACCCTATTCAGAGTTCCAGACAGATACTGAATAAGGCGATCATAGATCTTTCAGGTTTAACAAAAAGTTTACATACCGATCGTATTTCTGATATTGGTTTGGCAGCAGCTATTCAATCAGAAATGGATAGTATACGAAGGACAGGCATCATTGAAGTGGTTTGTACCGTGGAAGGTGATGAAATTCAATTCGAAGACCAAAAACGAATCTTCTTATTCAGGATATTTCAGGAAATATTGAATAATATCCTGAAACATTCAAAAGCAAGCACTATAAAAGTATCTTTGCATTTTAGTGCGAGCAACCTTTTTGTAATGACTATTGAAGACAATGGAATTGGTTTTAATGTTGAAGAGAAAAGAAACTCTTCACAGGCATTGAAAGGGGTTGGTTTGAAAAGTATGTTCAATAGGGCTCACTTGATTGGTGCAACTCTTGATTTAAGTAGCGAACCCGGCAATGGAACCCGGGTTGTCATTAAATTAAGTGCTTGAGAAATCTATTCGTATGGCAAAGTTAAATAGAAAGATCCAGGTAGTGGTGGCAGACGATCATATCCTGCTAAGACAGGCATTGTCTAATATGATCAACACCTTCCCTGGTTATACAGTTCTCTTCCAGGCTAGTAATGGAAAAGAACTCAAACCTCTTATACAGGAAAAAGGCATTCCGGATATTGTACTTCTCGATATCAATATGCCTGTGATGGATGGGTTTGAAACTACTAAATGGCTTCACCTTCATTATCCTCAAATAAAAGTATTGGTATTGTCGATGCTTAGCGATGACCGTACCATCATACGAATGTTACGACAAGGGGCAAAAGGTTATTTGCTAAAAAATGCAGACCCTGAAGAATTAAATGAAGCCCTTGATTCAATCATGAACAAGGATGTTTATCTCTCTGAATATATTTCCGGAAAAATTGTGAGTGGTCTCAATCGGTATGCCGATAGGGAAGAAGATGCTATATTCCTGAACGATAAGGAAAAGGAATTCCTTCAATGGGTTTGTTCTGAATTGGCCTATAAGGATATTGCAGATAAGATGAACCTCAGTGCCCGCACCATCGATGATTATCGCCAGCAACTTTTTGAGAAGTTGCATGTTCATAGTCGCATCGGATTGGCTATTTATGCAATAAAAAACCGAATCGTAGATGTTTGATAATCCCTTTCTGATAAATAAAAAAAGCTGTACAATTATTTGTACAGCTTTTCCATTTTATAGTAGTCTTGTTATTTGCTAAGGTGCATACTACGCTCCCTGTAAAGTTGTCTGAAATAGGGATCCCTCAGATCTTTAATGAATCGGATGGCTTCACCAGTAGATTTCATTTCTGGTCCCAGATCCTTACTTACGCCAGGGAATTTATTGAAACTGAATACTGGTTCCTTGATAGCATACCCTTTCAGTTTCTTTTCAAACTTCTGGTCTTTCAATTTCATTTCACCCAACATTACTTTAGTAGCTACATTCAGATAAGGTATCTGATAAGCTTTTGCAATGAACGGAGTGGTTCTTGATGCTCTTGGGTTTGCTTCAATCACAAACACCTTTCCATCTTTGATTGCAAATTGAATATTGATAAGACCCCTGATATTGAGATTGAAGGCAATCTTGCGTGCGTATTCTTCCATTGTTTCCACTATCAATGGTGTGAGGTTGAACTGTGGCAGCACTGCATTACTATCTCCGCTGTGGATACCTGCTGGTTCAATATGCTCCATCAACCCCATAATATGAACCGTTTCACCATCACATATCGCATCTATCTCTGCTTCCTGACAACGATCCAGGAAATGGTCAATCAATATCTTGTTGCCCGGAATATGCTTTAATAAGCTTACTACTGCTTTTTCAAGATCCTCGTCGTTTATTACAATCCTCATTCTTTGTCCACCCAACACATAACTTGGACGCACCAGTACAGGGTAACCAACTTTGTTCGCAACAACAATCGACTCCTCTACATCATAGGCAGTTCCGTAATCAGGATAAGGTATGCCCATTTCTTTCAGCATATCACTGAAACGGCCACGGTCTTCCGCAATATCCATATTGTCGAAACTGGTACCGATGATCTTTATCCCTTTTTCATGAAGGCGTTTTGATAATTTCAACGCGGTTTGTCCACCTAATTGAACTATCACACCATAAGGTTTTTCGAGCTCTACTATTTCCCATAGATGCTCCCAATAAACTGGTTCGAAATACAATTTATCGGCCATATCGAAATCGGTAGAAACCGTTTCAGGGTTACAGTTCACCATGATAGCTTCATAACCACATTCTTTCAATGCAAGCAGTCCGTGTACACAGCAATAGTCGAATTCTATTCCCTGACCAATACGGTTAGGACCAGAACCCAGAACTATTACCTTCTTCTTATCACTCACCTTACTCTCGTTGATATTTCCATTTTCAAAAGTGGAATAGAAATAAGGAGTCTTGGCTTCAAATTCAGCACTGCAGGTGTCCACCATTTTAAATACACGTGTGATACCAGCTGCTTTCCTCTTTTCATAGATTTCCTCATCGCTGCTGTCTTGCATGATCAGGGAAATCTGCTCATCACTGAATCCAAGATTCTTAGCCTCTCTTAAAAGCTCAGTAGGAAGGGTATTCAGTTTGTGTTTCTCCAGCAATTTCTCCATATCCACAATCTTGCGCACCTCGTTCACAAACCATTTGTCGATACCTGTTGCTTTAGAAATAGTATTTACAGACACCCCTAACATGAGGGCGTCTTTGATACGGAAAATGCGATCCCATTTCGGAACCTTGATATATTCAATCAGCTCTTCAGCCGACATGATATTCTTTGTATAATTACCCAGTCCAACTGCATTGTTCTCCAAACTCTGACAGGCTTTCTGTAAAGCTTCGGCAAAATTTACCTATCGACATTACTTCACCAACGCTTTTCATTTGTAATCCAAGGGTATCGTTGCCACCTTTGAATTTATCGAAATTCCAGCGGGGCATTTTTACGATAACATAGTCGAGGGCTGGTTCAAAATAAGCGGAAGTAGTTCCGGTAATCTGGTTTTTCAATTCATCCAGATGATATCCGATAGCCAGTTTGGCTGCAATCTTAGCGATTTGGATAACCTGTTGCTTTTGAAGCAAGGGCAGAAGAACGACTAACACGTGGATTGATCTCTACTGAAATCAGTTCTTCTGTTTCGGGGTTCATGGCAAATTGCACATTACAACCACCGGCGAAATTGCCCAGACTACGCATCATCAATATGGCCTGGTTACGCATCTGTTGAAAAGCAGTGTCACTAAGGGTCATAGCAGGTGCTACAGTTATCGAGTCTCCTGTATGAACACCCATTGGGTCAACATTCTCTGCAGTACAAATGATGGCAACATTGTCATTCTTATCACGAAGCAATTCCAACTCATATTCTTTCCATCCCAATACCGCTTTCTCCACCAGCACTTCGTGAATGGGAGAAGCTGTCAATCCCCTTTCAAGGGCTGCATCCAGTTCATCCTTACTATGGACGAAGCCACCACCGGTACCTCCCAGCGTAAAGGAAGGGCGGATTACCAATGGGAATCCTATCTCTTGTGCAAAATCTTTTCCTTCCAGCATGGAGTTGGCCACTTTGGATGGAGCTACTGCAATACCGATTTTCACCATCAGCTGCCTGAATTTCTCCCTGTCCTCTGCTGTTTCGATAGCGGCAATATCTACCCCAATCATCCTGCAATTATATTTTTCCCAAATTCCCAGCTCATCAGCTTCCATTGCAAGGTTCAGGGCTGTCTGGCCTCCCATGGTAGGAAGAACAGCATCAATCTGGTTTTCCTGCAGAATCTGTTCAATACTCTCTACTGTCAACGGAAGCAGGTACACTTTGTCGGCCATCATGGGGTCGGTCATTATCGTAGCAGGGTTGCTATTGATAAGGATAACCTTGATACCTTCTTCACGAAGACTCCTGGCAGCCTGAGAACCAGAATAGTCAAATTCACATGCTTGTCCGATAATAATTGGTCCGGATCCGATGATAAGTACTGATGTAATCGAGTTATCTTTTGGCATTGTAGCGGTAAGGGTTTAAAAAATACAAATTGCGCAAAAGTAATGCGGCAACAGGTATTTTGAAGAATTAATTTGAAGATTTTATTAACGTGGGTATAATCCGCTCTGGTAGCGCATTTCAGGGGAAGTGAATCAATGGCAAAAAGGGCTTTTGCTAATGGCTGTTTGTTAAAAAACTTGTCTTTTTCTGCTAAACGGCCTTTTTAGCCTGAATTGGGGGAGAAATAAAAAAGCCTTCACCAGTTCGGGTAAAGGCCCAGAATTGCTGAAAAATACCTGATTAAATTTTATGGTAAGAGGCCAGCTCAATATCATCGAGCGCAACAGCCCCATTTTTATAAAGTCTTTTTTGTTCTTCCGATTGCCTTTTCTCATCCAAACGACTCTTCACACGGAATACCCATTTTTGACGGGCCTCCTGACCTTTCAACATCCCGAGAATACTTCCCAGGCTAAGTGCAACGAATAAAACTAATCTGTTAGTAAACTTTTTCATGGCTTTCGGTTGTAATATGATTACAGCGTCTTTATTAAGACCATATATATACGCCAAATGCTGTTCCAAGGTTTAGAAAAAGGCATACCACAAAGTGGGTATTTTTAAGATTTAACAGCATTTTCATATATAAGACGTTTCTTATTTGACTTTGATTGTATTTAAAAGTTTAAAAAACCACTTATAAGACAAAGAATTTGACAAAAGGTTTCATTCCGGTCAAAATGAATTTTCTTAGTTTCTGCTTTTTTGGTTTTTGCCAGTAGATTTGCTGCTTCTTTCCTTTCAAACCGAAAGCATTTTCAAAATATGCGTTATTGGCTATTGACCTTGCTGGCTGCATCAATATCTCTGAACAGCTACTCCCAGTTTTTTGATGCACCAGCTTATCCCAGGAATTATTTCAGGAATCCTTTGGGCATACCTATGAACCTTAGTGGCAACTTTGGTGAGTTAAGACCTAACCATTACCATATGGGACTCGACTGTAAAACGAATGCCCGGGAAAACCTGCCTGTTTATGCGGCTGCCGAAGGATATATAGCCAGGATAAAAATTGAACCAGCTGGCTTTGGGAGGGCTATTTATATCAACCACCCCAATGGCATCACCACTGTATATGCTCATCTGAACGATTTCAATCCCTTTCTGGAAGCCTGGGTAAAAGGGCAACAGTACAAACTGGAATCCTGGCAGGTGTTTTTGGATTTGACACCTGATCAATTCCCTGTTAAGAAAGGTGATTTTTTGGCTTATTCCGGAAATACCGGAGGGTCACAGGCGCCGCATCTTCATTTTGAAGTTCGGCAAACAGCAACAGATGCAAACCTCAACCCGCTCTATTTCGGCTTCCCTTTGCAGGATAATACGGCACCCAAAATACTTCGGATGGCTGTTTACGATAGGAACCAAAGCACCTACGAACAAGTTCCTAAGCAGTTTGCAGCTAAACCGAATAAATCAGGAGGGTATATAATAACACCTGCCATTATTCAGACCAATAGTCCCAAAATCAGTTTGGCAATAACTGCATACGATACACATGATGGTTCTTCCAACTTAAATGGTATTGCAGAAGGACAATTATGGATAGATGAACAACCGGTTATTGCATTCAGGATGGATGGCATCAGTTATGATCAAACCCGGTATTTAAATGCACATATTGATTATAAGACAAAAAAATCGGGTGGACCTTTCCTGCAACATTTGAGTGAATTACCAGGTTATACTTCTTCCATATATAAAAAGGTGAATGGAGATGGGGTAATTGATTTGAGTGATATGAAAGTTCATGATATCAGGATTGTAGTTATGGATGCTTATGGGAATAAAACCCAATTGAATGCCAAGCTGCAGTGGCAGGAAGGTGTACAACCTGTGGTTACAACTGTTTCCGGAAAATTGTTCCAACCAATGATGCTTGATGTATCGGAATCGGGTTCTTGTGAATTCTATTTGGGAGAACGCTGTCTGTATGATAAAGTACATATAGCCTCAAAGGAATTGCCTGCACCTGCACCCGGTGTTTCAAGTATATTCCAGATTGGCAATCCGAATATTCCATTACAGGAAGCATTTTTGATAAGATTACAACCAAACCGGCAGCTATCAGAAAATGAAAAACTGCATACAGTAATGCAATGGTATGCTGGTGCAAAAAAAGATGTGCAGAAAGTGGAGTGGCAACAGGGTTGGGCAGCTGCCAGGTTCCGCGACTTCGGCTATTTCCAATTGATAGTAGATACAGAACCTCCTGTAATTGTACCCTCCGGATTTACTGATGGAGCTAACCTTCAAAAAGCCGGTCGTATATCTTTTTCAGTAAAAGACAATCTCAGTAAAACAAAAAAGGTAAGGGTTGAACTTGATGGCAGCTGGTTGCGCTTTACCAACGATAAAGGACATAATTATATATACAGGTTCGATGAAAAGTTTCCTCCAGGTGAGCACGAATTGAAAATCAGGGCGGAAGATGAAGCGGGGAATATTGTTGAGAAGGTTTTTAAAGTTAGGAGATAAAGAAGTTCAATAAGTTCAATAGGTTCCAGAGGGTTTGACGAGTTGGGAAGTTAAGGATTTAATAGTTTAACGGTTTAAGGTTCTGTGGAGTAACAGGTTGAACTAGTTAAATAGTTCAAGAGGTTCAGTAGGTTTAAGGAGTTCCAAAGTGTCGAAGTGCTTCACCCACGCTAAGGTGCGTGTCTTCACGCACCTTGAAATTAAAACTGATTATTTCTAGAAGATTTTTAACTGATAGATTTTATCGCAGAGACACAGAAGCCAAAGCACCCTCTGTAACTGTTTGGTAAAAAAGCTCACAAAACAAGTCATTTGTTTTTACAGGTGCTGTTACATTTCAAAACCTTAAACCGTTAAACTATTAAATCGTTAATCTTCCCAACTCGTCAAACCCTTTGGAACTTAATGAACCTATTGAACTTTAGGAATGTTCTATAAAGAAATATCAAAAAAAGTTCTTAATGTTGAACAGAATTTATAATGTTCAATAGGTTCCAAAGAACTGGATGTAACACCAAGACAAAAGGAATCATTTATTATTTAGACTTCGACATGATAACTTTTTTAACCAATGGAACATTGAAACCTTGTTTTAAATGAATGGTCGTTATTAAGAATGAATGATCGACCTAGCTCCCCCTTTAGGGGGTCGGGGGGTAACCTCTTGAACTTTTGGAACTACTTAAACGTTAATTCTAACTAATGGCAATCACCCTAACCCCCGGCACTAAAGCACCTTCCTTTTCAGGTATTGATCAGGATGGCAAAAAGATTTCTCTGGCAGATTATAAAGGAAAGAAACTGGTATTGTATTTCTATCCTCAGGATATGACGCCAACCTGTACCGTTCAGGCTTGTAACCTGCGTGATAATTATTCTCTCCTTAAAAAGGCGGGATTTGAAATTTTGGGAGTTAGTCCCGACGATTCCAATAAACACAAGAAATTTGAAGATAAACATGAGCTTCCATTCCGGCTTATTGCCGATACCACCCATGCGGTTCTTGAGAAGTATGGGGTATGGGATGAAAAGCAGTTATATGGCAGGAAATATATGGGAGTATTGAGAACCACGTTTGTAATTGATGAAAAGGGGGTTATCCTGCATGTTTTCCTGAAACCAAAATCAAAGAAGCACGCTGAAGAGATTCTGGAGGCTGTAAAAACGATAAGTCCAAAAAAGAAATAGGGAAACTGATCATTATATAAAAAGAACAGCAGTTTGTTTTAAACTAACTGCTGTTCTTTTTTTTTGATGAAAGAAACTTCAGCAACTGAACTTTCGTATATATAATCATAAGCCGGTTCGCCAACCGGTTTATCACTAATCATGGGTTATTTTTAGTTTTAGGGTTTGGTTCCCCCGCTTGTTGAAGCGGGGGTTTACTTTCAAAGGCAACTGCTTTATAAAATTGTTCGTATTTTTTTTGTGGCCGTATGGCTACACCAAAAAAAATCAATGTTTTATCATTGTTTTTTTCCAATGAAAATCAGT
>JBGAQE010000005.1:0-62495 GCA_044220885.1 Chitinophagaceae bacterium | reverse complement strand
ATATCAAGACTCATTCCCCAAAGTATACCCTTGGCTCTTTCCGTATCTTCTGTAACATAGCGACGTGTTGATACAATCTCATCGCCCCATAAAAAGCTGATACTTCTTTTTGGATTCAGTTTCCCTTTGTTGAATAGTTCTGCAGCCGTCCTTGCCATTTCAGCAAGGGTACCAACACCAGTTGCGTTATCATTGGCACCTGGTTCTTGTACATGGGCTGAAAATACAAACCTATCATTGGGCCGACTACTGCCTTTTATATCTGCAATAATTGTCAGTTCATCTGATGTCCTGAAAGTGGTTACAGTTTTAATACGCAAACGAACTGGACCTTTCAATAAGGCGGCTTTCAATCTGTCTTTCGCAGCAGTTGATAATAATATGCCGAATGTTTTTGATAGACTATCAGTATAACTAATGCCTGTGAATTGAATGGAATTGATATGCTTTGTTGGTTTCAGATAACCAGGTAATGAATATCCTAAAGCACCAATAGCTCCTTTTGAAACAGCAATGCGATGTATTTGTCCAACGCCTTGTTCTGCGAATAATAATTTCCCTTTCAGGTCAAGGCTTTCCAGTGCTTCTTTAGTAGTTTTCTCTGCATAAACCAGATCTGCTTCAATGCCCTCAGCAGGCGTATTGCCTGAATTGATTGCCAGCATATTTCTATTTGTTTTGAAACTTAACAGAGGAACGGGATCTCCCACAATTTCAACAATGGCATCAACAGGTTCCCAGGAGGGACGCTTTAATGGGCGCCTTTCAATTCTGTAAGTAAGCCTATTCTTAGAAGTAGAAATTGCTTCATTTACATAACCGGCTTTTTTTAGGATATCTTCCACATAAAAAATACTTTCATCAAATCCTTTATTACCGGCCAGTCTCCAGCGTTGTTCAACGAAAGCTACAGTAGCATAGGCATTTTTTTCGTTGAAAGCCTTTCTTATGACATTGTTTGTTTCTGCCAGTTCTTTATCATTTTGTGAGAATAAAACAGCAGGAATTAAAATGAAGAGTAGTAGCTGATATTTTTTCATGGAAGTTTATTTGAAGAACCTGTCGTATAAGAATGCACAAATGAAACCGATGATTACGAACAATAAGAATCGGAGTAGTCTTTTCTTAAAGCTCAGTTTGCTTGTAAACATATCCATAGCAAAGAGATTTGTATTAAGTTTCCAGTAAATTAGTAAATACTGAAGAAGCTAAATTACTTCAGGCATTTGATTCAGATAATAACTATAGTATGAACTCAGTAAAAAAAAGGAAAGCCGGTAATTATACCATTCATCTTGAATTATGAAAAATCTATTCAGGAAGATTATTTAGCCTCATTTGCTTTTAATAAGCGGATGAAGTTACCTCCCAGAATTTTATCTATATCCTTCTTACTATATCCTCTTTTTACCAGTTCCTCCGTTATCAAAGGATAGTTTGTTACATCATCCAATTCTTTTGGGGATGAATTGATACCGTCAAAATCGGATCCTAATCCAACATGATCAACACCGATCAGCTTTACGATATAATCCAGATGGTCGATGAGCATGGACATTGGTGGACGAAGACTTTTCACTTCATCAGGATATTTTTCAAATAGATAGGTGTCGGCGAAATAAGGATCAGTAACTGTTTTTAATACCGAATCTCTTTCAGCTTTATGTTTCTCATTGAATTCAGTATTTCGTTTGAAGAATAGGGAATCGACAAAGCCGGAGAAGAAATTGAGATGAATAACGCCGCCATTTTTTCCGACAGCCTTTATCTGGTCATCTTTCAGGTTTCTGAAAACAGGACATAGAGTATAAGAGCAACTGTGAGAAACCAATACGGGTTTAGTAGTGGTGGCAATAGCATCCCAGAATGTCTGTTCACCAACATGGCTAAGATCGACCAGCATTCCCAGTTCATTCATCTTCCTTACCACTTGTTTACCAAAATCGGTCAATCCTTTTTTTCTTTCCCGCATCATTCTTTCGTTTGGAACCGAGCTGCTTTCTTCCATGGCTGAAGTGGCCCATTCGGTGGAATTGTTCCAGGTGAGCGTCATATATCTGGCGCCTCTTTTATAAAGAGCTTCGAGTTTGGTGAGATCGTTTTCAATCATATGACCTCCTTCTACTCCCAGCATTGCACCGAGTTTTTTCTGCTTAACCGCTTTTTGGAGGTCAGATGAATTATAAACCATCATCATCTTCTTCGGGTTTCTGGCGGTCCAGGCATAAACAGAGTCTATTTCCTGGTTAGCCCAAGCGTAAGGATTCACCTTCACTCCATCGCACCAGATGGAGAATATCTGGATATCAACGCCCCCTTGCTTCATTCTATCCAAGTCTGAATAGGTTTTACCTTTCAGTGCCTGATCAAAAGCTAGCCCTTTATCGATTCCCGTGGTAGGGAAATCGTTATGCGAATCGATCAAAATGGCTTTTGAGTGTATTTTTGAAGCAGATTGAGCCCAAATAGAGGCAGATATTAATAAACTGGCGCAAGTGAGTGCTAAAATTTTCATGTTGGAATTTGTAAATGGAAGGGAAATGGCATTAAATTTAAGAAAGCTACCGCAGATGCTGAAAATTGTTCTTGTTAACGAAGAGGGACCTGAATTAGAAATCATCAGGCAACTGTTCCGCGATTATGAAGCGGAATTGGATGAAAACATCTGTTTCCAATCTTTTGAGAAGGAATTAGAGAATCCATTAATCAAATATGGAGGAAAATCGGCCGGACTATGGTTGGCATATTATAATAATGAAGTGGCTGGCTGTATAGGTTTATTGCCATTGGCAGAAAATGGAGTTTGTGAGATGAAAAGATTGTATGTGAAACCTGCTTTCAGAAAATATGGAATTGGAAGGGCATTGGTGGAATTGATATTGGAAGAAGCGAGGACAAGGGGACATCAAACAATGGTATTAGATACTTTACCCAAATTGAAAGCAGCCATCAATCTTTATAAAACCTATGGTTTCACTGAAAGGGATGCTTATTATCATAATCCGCTCGAAGGAGTGATTTATTTGGAAAAGAAACTGGAACTTTCAACTGTTTCCAGTTAAGTACTTCAATTAATTATTCATGTCTATTTCTTTTCAACAAGTACAACAATACCTTCCAGGCTTCAGTACAGAATTACAACATGAAATGGCCGAGCATGCCACCCTGATGGAGATACCTGCAGGCACTGAAATATTGAGGGAGGGACAGTATGTGAAAGTGATTCCAATTGTATTAACCGGTGTGGTGAAAGTGGTGGCCCATTTTGAAGAGAAGGAATTGTTGCTGTATTATATAGAGCCGAAGGAGAGTTGTGTAATGTCGTTTTCTGCCTCATTGAAAAATGAGCCCAGTCGTATCAATGCACAAACGGAGGAAGATAGTTATTGCCAGTTTGAAAAAGTCCTGGTGAAAGTTGAAAAAGTAGCCCGTTGGGTTCGGGAATATCCTCCTATAAATCAGCTTTTTTACCAACAGTACAATCAACGCTACAGCGAATTGCTCGACACCATCAACCACTTGTTATTTAACCGATTAGATCAGAGAGTCTACAATTATCTTCTCGAGAAAACAAAGCTTAAAGGAGAAAAAATTCTTCAAATCAAGCATCGTCAAATTGCCGCAGAGTTAGGTACTGTTCGAGAGGTTGTAACCAGGGTCTTAAAGCGTCTCGAACAAGAGGGTAAGGTAAAGCAAACTTCAGATGGAATTGAAATAGTTTGAGTCTGGTGATTCTAGTCACCAAATGCCCCGGTAGAGAAGTTTAGTTTTACCCTATCAATTCAACCACATGCGATCAAAGGCATTAAAATTATTGATTGTCTGCCTCAGCTGCATCGTGTTGGTTATAGCGATTGTAAAACTTATTCAATTTCTCAGTTAACTAAAAACAAACTATTATGAAAAAGAACATGGGCTCTGCCGATCGTATTATCCGCTTATTATTAGCTGCAGTTTTTGCATATCTCTATTTTGGAGGCGTTGTTACCGGAACATTAGGTATTGTTCTCGTGGTATTGGGTGGAGTATTTGCGTTGACTTCTTTGATAAGCTTTTGTCCTTTGTATACGCTGGTGGGAATGAATACGTGTCCTAAGAAGTAAAAAGTCAAAAGTTAAAAGTCAAAAAGTTGAAAGTCGGAGAGCAAAATATTAATCTTACTCTCCGACTTTCAACTTTTTGACTTTTTAATTTTTACTTTTGATTTTCAATTCTCTGCCACTTTTTTCCCACTCACATCAATGTGAATCATTTCACTTCCTTCCATCACACGGGCAACTCCGTCAACAAATTCATCGGCAAATCCATATTTGAAAGGGATTACTACTTTACCTTTTTTGTCGATATAACCCCATTTACCTTTGGCGTTCATAACAGGAGCTAATCCATCGGCAGAAAAGCCTCTGGCACCTCCGAATTCAAATGGAATTACAACAGTACCCTTATCGTTGATAAAACCATAGTTGCCAGCTTTTACTACCACTGCCATTCCATTATGGAAAGACATGGCTTCGGAATACTGAAGTTCAACAACCATTTTGCCAGTGCTGTCCAGATAACCCCATTTATTATTTTGCATTACAGCGGCTAATCCATCCGAAAAGGTCAATGCCTCATCATATATAAGCGGAACTACTACTTTTCCATTCTTGTCTACAAAACCATGTTTGTTTCCTTTACCAACCAGTGAGAGGCCGCAAGTGCATTCATCCACATGATCATATTGCTTAGCCCATGCCTGGGCAAATCCTGCGTTCACTATCCAAAGAGAAAGCAGGGAAAGTAACCATTTTTTCATTTTACTAGAGTTTACAGTTAAGCAATCGGTTTTTAGCATCTTCAAGGTAGTACCGTATTACCTGAGTAAACTATGATTTGAGACAATGGGGGTTATGATTTTAGATGGTATGTTCAATAGGTTCCCCCGACGCGTCGGGGTTGGAGGGGGTTCCAAAGGGCCTACTAATAATGGACTTTATTCATATTTTTAGGTTTATAACCGCAGAGACGCGGAGACGCAGAGGATTTCCCTGCGTCTCCGCGGTTATAATAACTTACAAAACAAACTATTTCTATTCCTCCAAGCCGTTACACTCAAGAACCTTAAACCCTTAAACTTGCCAACCAGTCAACCCTCTGGAACATCTTGAACTTCTTGAACCTGCCTAAACTTTCTCCACGAACCACTGCTCCTTATTCCTGAACAGCACATTAAAAGTGGTAAGTGAACCATAGCAACGCGTGATGTATTGCTGAATATTCACTTTCTCCTCATCACTTAGTGACTTATTGCTATTGATATTCTGTTCCAGTACACGGAGTCGGTCGCGGAGCATTACGATTTTATGGAAGAAATCTTCAATGGGAATCTCTTTCGGCTTTTTGTGTTTTATCTGCTGGTTGTAACAGGAGAGTGCCGCCTGTCCAGCGATCGCCGAGTGGTACTTTTTCAGTTATACCTCCCCATAAACGGAGGATTTTCAAAAGGGAGGCTTCTATTTCACTGCTGGTTTCTATTTCTACCGAAACATTTTCAGGGATTATTTCATCCAGCCCTGTATCCGTTTTCTCTATTTCTTTTATACCATGATTGATGAAAGAGATAAGGTAAGTGGCATAGCGAATGCCCACAATTACACCGGGACCATAATGCGTATGCTGTAATCGGTACCGATGCCCAAATGTGTTGCGTCCATAGTATGAGGTTATTTTACTTTTTTGAATTCATAAGGCGTGTTCTCGACAAAATCGGCCACTGTTACTGTAACAGCTGCCACTTTTCCATTTTCAATGGCAAATGGGAATACTTTTACGCCATATAAAGGATCGCTGAATGTACAGAGGAAGCGGTTGGCGCCTAATGGCTCAAGTGTTCCATAACGGCCTTTGTGATGTTCAAAGCGCATGATCAGTTTGCCATTCTCTAATTGAATAGTCATCTTGCCATAGATGTCGTGCACATAATTACCAGCGAAACTAGTTAATGGTAATGATGGGGTGGGGTTCGTAGCAATGGTATCCCTCTTTTTCTTCTCCCAGGTGGCTTCGCTTTTTTCCTGGTTATTAGAAAAACCAAGATAAGCTTTGCTGTAGTTGCGATATGGGTTGCCCAGGTAAGCATCCATTATTTCCCATTTAAGGGCTTCATAAAAAGAGTTATGATCGGTATTGGTAAGAACTATGATGCCGGTCTTTTCTTCTGGAATCAATGTTACACTCGTAACGAATCCATTAACACCACCAGTATGCGAAACTATCTTACGACCACTATATTCTTCAAGGAACCATCCAAGGCCATATAAGGCGAAGTGTCCTTTATTATATAATGTGCCTCCATTGCCAAGAATGGAATGAGGTAATCTTGTTTGGTTGATAGCGCTGGCAGGAATCACTTGTTTATCTTCATATTTACCATTGTTCAGTTGCGCCATTACCCAATGGGTGAGGTCGCTGGCAGAAGAACTGATACTTCCGGCAGGTGCTATATTATCGATATTGCCATAAGCAATCTTTTTCAACTCACCATTCTGAACGGTATGTGCCGATGCCCTGTTTGTAGCTGAAGTTATATCAACAGACAAGGCTCTGGTACGGTTCATACCGAGTGGAAGGAAGATGTTTTTAGTGATATATTCGGCCCAGCTGGAACCACTGGCCTTTGCTACCACTTCTCCGGCAACACCAAAGGCAGCGTTTGTATAACCCCAGGTGCTTCGGAAACTATGGGCAGGTTTCACTTTGGCGAATTTGGCAAACACTTCTTCTTTTGAAAGATCGGAATCGAAGTACATGAAATCGCCCTGGAAGGTTTCAAATCCTAATCTGTGGCAAAGCAAGTCACGCAGGTTCGCTTCTTTTGCCACCCATGGATCGTAAAGATTAAACCAGGGTAACCATTTTTGCACTTTATCGTCGAGCGATAATTTCTTTTCAGCATCCAGCATGGCAACAGCAGTTGCAGTAAATGCTTTTGAATTGGAACCGATCATGAAGAGCGTGTTCTCATCCACTTTTTCAGTACTTCCTTTTTCAACAACGCCATAGCCCTTTATAAAAACCACTTTTCCATTTTTTACGATGGCTACACTTACGCCTGGAATTTTCCAGTCTGTCAGGGCTTTTTGAACATAGGAATCGATGCTGTCTTTTAGGAAAGATGGTAGTGTATCGTTTTGGGCTTCTGCTGAAAAAAGACAGAATAATATAAGTGTGATTGCCAGAAATGATTTTTTCATTTTGAAGAGGGCTTTATTTTTTTCTTTGAAAAGTGTTTACTTAGTATGCGTATTGAAATTGGTATAAGGAAAGGTACATAAACTGCTATTTCAACTCTGAACAGATACGCTACTGGAAGCATTAATAGAAAGCAGGTTGGAACAACCCAGGAGCGGAGACGAGCCAATGCCATCTCTTCCATATTAGCGTTGGGTTCTATCAATTGTTTTTCCGGATTACTGATATGCTTCCACATGAAATAATTTGTGATACCTACGAAGAATACATTCAAAACATAAAAAGTCATTGGAACTTTTAGTTGTTCTCTGAATAGTTGTGGTCCGGCGTATTCTCCATATAGTCCGGTGCTGAAAGGCATGAGCACAATGAAAAACAGGAATAGCAGGTTGAGGGCAAGTAATTTTTTATCGAAATTGGCAACATAGCCGAAAAGGCGATGATGTATGGTCCAGTAGAGACCAATGAGCATGAAACTGACGATAAAGCCGATGAATTTCGGGATGAGGTGGGCGAGTTCTTTAAGGATAGCCTTATCTGAAACCGCAACATCATGTAGTTCCGGATTTTGATTTCGATAACGAGTAGGGTGATAGCGATGGCGAAAACGGCATCGCTGAAAAGGATGAGACGTTCTAGTTGGAATTCTTTTTTGAATTCGTTGTGTATTTGACTCATAGATAAGGTTTGGAGATGTCATCTTACCCCCGAGATGTCATCTTGGGGGTAAGATGACATCTCGGGTTGTAAAATACAATCAAAAAATTATTCAACTGCCTGGTAAACCAGCACCTTAAACTTGTTCTGTGCCTCCCCATGCGATGTTTTCCAAAGCTGACGGAATAATAAGCCCACTATCTTTTCTTTAGGGTCAACCCAATAAGTGGTTGAGAATGCGCCACCCCAATCAAAGGTTCCTGCCTGAGTAGGGATTTGTGCACTTCCGGCTTCGGTTGTGATACCGAATCCCAGACCGAATTTGTTAGCACCCAAATCGAGATTGCCGATCTGGTTCATCGTCATCATGCGAACGGTATTGCGTGCTAATATCCGTTTGCCATTATAAGTTCCACCATTCAGCATCATCTGTAAGAAAATAGCATAGTCAAGAACGGTAGATGATAGTCCGGCGCCACCTGAATAATAAGTGCCATTCATTTTCGGATAATCAGTTACAAAAATGCCATTCTGAATTACTTCACTCGGTGCAGGAGCCAGTTTCTTGTCGTTTTCTTCATATAAAGTAACAACTCTGCTATGCTTCGCTGCAGGTACATAGAAATAAGTATCGTTCATTCCTAATGGTTCAAAAATTCTTTTACGGAAGAAAGCATCGAGACTCATGCCTGAAATCACTTCTACCAAGTAGCCCAATACATCGGTGTTCAATCCATAAGTGAATCTTTCTCCGGGCTGGTGCATTAGAGGAAGCTTGGCGAGAATCTTCATATCGGTAGCCAATAGTTTACCTGCGGGTACACCAATACCTGCTGTTACTCCTGCTTTTCCGTAAATAGCATTTGATTCCTTGCTGCCTATTTGCGCATATCCAATTCCGGAAGTATGTGTGAGCAGCTGACGGATTGTTATTTCCGACTTTGCAGGCACTGTTGTGTAAGAACTATCTGCTTCATTGAATTTTGCTAATACAGTAGGCTTTGCAAACTCAGGGATGTATCTTGAAATAGGGTCGTCGAGCAGAAATTTTCCTTCTTCATACAGCATCATCACAGCAACACTGGTAATCGCTTTTGTTTGTGATGCTATACGGTAAATTGAACTAACCTGGATGGCTTTCGATTTTGCGGGATCATCATAGCCGAAAGCTTTGTGATAAACGATTTTACCATTGCGGGCAATCAATGCAGTGGCACCATTCAGTCGCCCATCTTTTATCCATTCGTTTATGTTCTGGTCGATGCGATTCAATCTTTCTGCCGATACCCCTGCTGCTGCCGGAGCTGCTGGTTGCAATACCGGATAATTGTTCTGTGAATTGACTTGTAAAACAAAGAGGAGTAATACAGCGGTCATTACTCTGGAGGAGAAATGGGTAAACTGGCTCATGGCAGGTAAATTGGTTATGGATAGAAAGATAGAAATGAAAAACGAGCTGGGGAAATTTTATAAAGGGGGTGGGTGGATAAGTAAAGTTGTGGGGTGGGAGTTGTGTTTTACAACTGCGGATGCCATCCTACCCCCCGGATGTCATCCTGGGTATAGGATGACATCCGGGGGGTAGGATGGCATCCGCAAAATCACTCTTCCCCCTCTTTCTTCATTTCCCCCATCAATAACTTAAACCTCTTAAACTGATAATAACACCTTTTTATATATGCCTGTAACTCATAATCCGTGGCTATTTCCACAAACTCCACCTTCGGACGGTACCATCTTATAAAAGAATCCAGATCGGCGCCTTTTAACTGTGTGAGCCGAATGATGACCGCCCTACTGAACCGGTGATCGATATATTTCTCCGTCTCTTCCCTCAGCAATCTTTCCTGGAAAGCTTCCATCCTTCGGTTTTTCCGGAACTGGAACATGCGGATGAACTCATTTATATCTAATCCCACGCCGCCTGAAGGACTCACAGATGTCAAACTTTCGATATTGGGCCGGTGGAAATTGAATGCCTTGGCATACTCCAATCGGTTCTGGATGGAATCGACCCTGTAATTTTTCGGCATTACAGTTATTTGTCGAAGGTCGCTGATATTAACATGCAGGGATATCTCAAAATTCTGAAGATTCGCTATTGCTGAAACCGGAAACTTAGGAGTGGGTTTGCCCAAATATGAAAACCAGATGGAATCGCGCTCGGCCACCACTATAGTATATCGGCCGTTTACATCAGTGATGGTTCCATTGCCTCCAGAACAAAGCACGCTTACTGCTTCCAAAGGCTTTTTCTGGGTAACATCATATACGCGGCCGCTTACCCTTACCTGTGCCATCGCTGGTAAAAATAAAAATGAAAGCAGTGCGGAAAAAAGCAGGCTATGTTTCAAAAAAAGTGAAAAGTATAAATTAGGCCGTGATATTACAACCAATTATGCGAAGCTACTGCCTAAATAATGGCATTTAACGTCGATTTTGCAGTAATATGGTTTCTGTTGCTACTCTTGGAAAATGCTGGTGTTCCAATGCGTGGATCTTGGTTGCCAGCGTTTCAGGAGTATCATCTGGAACAATTTCGCAATGAGCCTGGAAGATGGTGGACCCATGGTCGTACTGTTCATCCACATAATGAATGGTGATACCGCTTTCCTTTTCCTTATTAGCTATCACCGCTTCGTGTACATGCGCCCCATACATCCCCTTCCCCCCATATTTAGGTAATAAGGCAGGATGTATATTGATGATCTTCGAAGGAAAGGCTTTCACCAACGCAGCTGGTATCTTCCATAGAAATCCGGCCAGTATGATGAAATCAATATGATGTTCTTTCAATTCATCGAGATAGGCATTGCCTCTGAAAAAACGTTCTTTTTCAATCATCAGGGTCGGGATATGGGCCTTTTCTGCAATCGAAAGCACCCCCCCCCCCCCCCCCCCCCCTCCAGCCCCTGGTTTGTTAGCAACTATCAGCGAAACACTGATCTGTTGATGTCCCTTCAGATATTCTATTATTTTCCCGGCGTTACTTCCAGCCCCGGAGGCGAAAATGGCTACATGGTGCTTCATGGTGGTGCAAAACTCTTGGATTTCTGCTGAAAATAGATACTTTTTTGTTATGCTAAAATGCTGGATGCTGGATGCTAGATGCTAGAGGCTATATGCTTAATGCTTAAGGCTGAAGGCCTAAAGCTAAGCCAGAGAACAGCTAAATTGATTTTGTGAATTACTAAGAACTTAGTTGATAAAAATTTGGGGTATAAACCTAAATTAAACCTTAGGCCTTCAGGTCCAAGCATTTAGCATCCAGCATCAAGCCTCAAGCATTCAGCTTTAGGTCCAAAAATTTGAAAACTCTTGAGAGATACGCCCTAAAAAAAGGAAACTGACCCAAAGGAATGCTTATCACCAAAACACAAATCGGCCAGAGAAGGGTGATGAGTACTATATATAATGGAATGCGAAGGAGGGATTCCTCGATTTCGAACAGATTCAGAATTCTGCGGCCGAGGTAGCCGCAGCAGCTTCCGCCCAATGCAAAAGTGACAAGGATCAGCGCCAATTGCCATCCATTTACATTCCATTTCTGTTTTAATCTGTCGAACATGGGCGCAAAAGTGTGGTAAAATTTCCATTTAACCATCTAATAGAAAGCCCTGACATGAATTTTACTCACATGTTTACAAAAACATGACATACAGTATTCACAACATCCAAAAATAATTGAAAATTAGGCTGAAACCCGCGCCCAGACTGGCTTAAAAAAATTTTAAACGTGTTGACTATTTGTTAAAATCCTGACTTATTTTTGCAGCCAACTCAGGAAATTTTTCCACATAATTTCATCATATTCAACTGGTATGAGCGAACATCGAACTATTGCCAAACGCATTCTATTTCCAGTATTATTTTTTTCTCTCTTATTTACGACTTCTAGTGCCCTTGCTCAGGACGGAAAAGCGCTGTTTAAAGCGAACTGTGCAGCCTGTCATAATCCTCTAAAGGCAGGAACTGGTCCAGCTCTGGGCGGTGTTGAATCAAGGTGGCCAAGCAAGGAATTGCTGTATACCTGGATCAAGAACTGGAACAAGGCGGTTGCAACGGGAGATCCCTATGCTGTGAAAATGAAGGATTGGAGTCCGGTAGCTATGACTGTTTTTGAAGGTTCAATAAACGATAAGGATATTGATGCGATTCTGGCATATGTAGAAACAGCTGCTAAAGAGGCTACTCAAACAAAAACCCCAGTTGGTCAGCCAGTTGCTGAACCCGATAACTCACTCCTTTACGGAATACTCACCCTGATCCTTGCCGTTATCGCCCTTATATTATTAGGTGTTAACAGCAACCTCCGCAAATTGGCTGATGATAAAGATGGTATTCCTTCTGCAGAACCAATAGCATTCTATAAGAACAAAGCGTATATCGCCATGCTGTCGCTGGTGTTATTCGTTATCGCCGGTTTCTTCCTGGTAAGATGGGGTATAGGAATGGGTCGTGAGAAAGATTATATACCTGAACAACCGATTTTCTATTCTCATAAAGTACACGCAGGACAAAATCAGATCAACTGTCTGTATTGCCACGGTGGTGCTTATGAAGGAAAGCATGCTAACATCCCTTCTGTGAATGTTTGTATGAACTGTCACCAGGCTATCGGTCAGTACACTGGCTCTGCTGGTCCTTTATACCGTGAAGATGGAACCGAAGTAAATGGTACTGAAGAGATCGCTAAATTATATGCAGCTGCTGGTTGGGACACAATCGCCAAGAAGTATACTGGTGCTGGCAAACCTATCGAATGGGTGCGTATCCATAACCTCCCCGATCACGTTTATTTTAACCACTCTCAACATACAAAAGCAGGTAAAGTACAATGTCAAACCTGCCATGGTGAAATCACCAAGATGGATGTAGTGTCTCAGTTCTCTGAACTCAGCATGGGCTGGTGCGTGAACTGTCACAGGGAAAGCAAAGTGGACTTCAACGATGAAAAAGGAAACGGTAACAAGTTTTACAGCATCTATGAGAAGTTCCATCAGGAAATCAAGGAAAAGAAACGTGACAGTGTAACGGTAAATGATATCGGTGGACTGGAATGTCAAAAATGTCACTATTAATAGTAGTAGCATTTCAGAGAATGTATGCACTTGCTACATTTTCAAATTTTCAAATTTTCAAATTTTCAAATCGACATAATGGCTAAGAAAAAATACTGGCAAAGTTTTACAGAGCTAAACGACACGGAAGCACATAAGAAATTGGCTGCTGATGAGTTTCGCGAAGAACTGCCTTTTGAAAGCGGCGATGGTAAAAGTTTTACAGAAACACCTGCTTCACGTCGTGATTTTCTGAAGTACCTGGGATTTAGTACTGCTGCAGCAATGGCCGCTGCCAGTTGCGAAACTCCGGTAAGAAAAGCCATTCCTTATCTTAATAAGCCACAAGACCTCGTACCTGGAGTAGCTGATTATTATGCTACTACTTATGTAAGTGGTGGTGAAGCTATTCCAGTTGTAGCTAAAGTAAGAGACGGTCGTCCTATTAAGTTGGAAGGTAATACCCTTTCTTCTTTCAGTCGTGGTGGTACATCTGCCCGTATTCAGGCTTCCGTTCTTGACCTGTACGATACTGCTCGTTTACATTCTCCAATGATGTTGAGTGGTGATAGCCGCACGGCTATCAGCATCGAAGCAGCAGATAAAGATATTCTCGCTGGATTAGCTGGCGGATCTGTTGTTCTTTTGACTGGTACTATCTCTTCTCCTACATCAAAGCAAGTGATTGCTGAATTCCTGGCTAAATATCCAGGCAGCAAACATGTACAGTTTGACGCTGTTTCTTACAACGCCATATTACTTGCCAACGAAGCTACTTACGGCAAAAAAGTTATTCCTTCTTACCATTTCGATAATGCAAAAGTGATTGTGAGTCTGGGTGCCGATTTCCTCGGAACCTGGTTATCACCAGTTGAATTCACCAAGCAATATGCTGTTGGCCGCAAGGTTAGCCAGAAGAATCCTGAAATCAGCAAGCATTTCCAGTTCGAAAGTATGCTGAGCCTTTCAGGTGCTAACTCAGACGAAAGATATACTCATCTTCCTTCTGCTGCAGGTACTGTTGCTACTGCGCTTTTGTCTGCAATACAAGGACAAGGTGCTGCTGGTGTTGATGGTAAACTGAAAGCTGGTATTGAAGCTGCTGCTAAAGCCCTTAACGAAAACAAAGGAAAGGGTCTGGTAGTATCAGGAAGCACTAATAAAGATGTTCAGATTGTAGTGAACGCTATCAACGAAGCAATCGGTGCTAACGGAACTACTATCAACTTCGCTTCTCCTATTCAAACACATCAGGGTGTTGATGCCGATATGGAAACATTGGTAGCAGATATGAACGCTGGTAAAGTTGGCGCTCTTATCGTTTACGGTGTTAACCCTGCTTACGAATATTACAATGCAAAAGCATTCACTGATGGCGTTAAGAAAGTGAAACTCTCTGTTTCCCTCAACGAACGTCTTGATGAAACTGCTGAAAGCTGCAAATACATCGTTCCTTCTCACCACTTCCTTGAAAGCTGGGGAGATGCAGAACCAAAAGCTGGTTTCATCACTATGTTGCAACCAACTATCAACCCACTTTTCAAAACACGTCAGTTTCAGGACAGCCTTTTGAAATGGAGTGGAAGTGCGGTTACATTCGATACATATTTCAAAAATAACTGGACTACTAAACTCGGTAGCCCTACTGCTTACAATAAAGCCTTGCAAGATGGTGTGGTGGAATCTCCAGCCGCTGTTGCAGGTGCTGCTTTCAACGGAGCTGCTGTTGCTGCCGCTGTTACCGCTGCCAACGCACTTAAGAAAGCAAGCAAAAATGAATTAGTAGTTTATCAAAAAGTTAGCCTTGGTGATGGTAAGCAAGCAAACAACCCATGGTTGCAGGAGTTACCAGATCCAATTACAAAAGCTACCTGGGATAACTATATAATGGTATCTCCACAATTCGGTAAAGCTGAATTGGATATTGATATTTCAGATGCACATGAAGCAGATAAGTATGAAGTAGTGATGGGTAAACCATTGCTGAATTTCACTATCAATAAGAAAGCATACAAATTACCTGTTCTGATTGTACCTGGTATGCAGGCAAATACCCTCGCTATCGCAATCGGATACGGACGTAGTGAAAAATCGGGTCGTGCTGCAAATGGTGTTGGACAAAATGCTTATCCTTTCCTCAGCTTTAACGGAACAACAGTTGACTGGTCAACAGCCGATGTAAGTTTTGAAAAGTGGAATGGCGATAAGACTCCAGTTGCACAAACACAAACCCATAGCAGCTACGAAGGTCGTCATGAGGTAATTAAAGAAGTTACCCTTAACGATTACAAGAAGAATCCTAAGCTCATCATTGAAGAAAGAGAAGAAGAGATCGGTAAATATGGTGGCATAGCGAATTATACAAAAGAAGGTACCCTGTATCCAACATATGATCGTCCGGGTATCAAATGGGGAATGAGCATCGACCTTAACAGTTGTATTGGTTGCGGCGCTTGTAGCGTGGCTTGTACTGCTGAGAACAACGTTCCTGTTGTAGGTAAGAGCGAAGTACTTCGTTTCCATGAAATGCACTGGATGCGTATCGACCGTTATTTCAGCGGAGATGTTCACGATTCAGATAGCATCCAAACCATCTTCCAACCAATGATTTGTCAGCATTGCGATAACGCTCCATGTGAGAACGTTTGTCCGGTAGCTGCCACAAACCATAGCAGTGAAGGTTTGAACCAAATGACTTATAACCGTTGTATCGGTACACGTTATTGCGCAAACAACTGTCCTTTCAAAGTTCGTCGCTTTAACTGGCTCGATTACACTGGTGCTGATAGCTTCGCAGATAACCAATTGACTTCTGGTGTTGGTAAACTTGATGATGCTGTGTTCATGATGAACGATTCATTGAGCCGCATGGTATTGAACCCAGATGTTACTGTAAGAAGCCGTGGTGTGATTGAAAAATGTTCATTCTGTGTACAGCGTTTACAGGAAGGCAAATTGAAAGCGAAGAAAGATAATCGTACACTGGAAGACAGCGATGTTAAGACGGCTTGTCAGCAAGCATGTCCTTCAGATGCTATCGTATTCGGTAATGCGAATAATCCTAAGAGTGAGATCAGCAAGGTGAGAACAGAGAATAACGAGCGTATTTTCTTCGCTCTCGAGCAGATTCACGTGATGCCGAATGTGAGCTATCTCGCAAAGGTTAGAAATGTAGAAAAGCTTTCTGCAGTTCATCACACTGAAGACAATGTTCCTGAAACAGAAGGAAAGAAGGAACCTGCTGCTGCTGAAAAGCACTAAGCGAAAGATTGATTGAAACGTTGACCTAAGTATAAAAAAAGCTGGTAACGATCGGTAAGCACCCAACGCCAACAGCTCAAAGCTTCAAATATGGCATTATTAAAGTACGAATCGAATGTAAGGCCTCCATTGGTGGAAGGAAAAAAAGATTACCACCAGGTTACTGAAGACATTGTGCGTCCTATTGAAGGACCACCGTCAAAACTTTGGTGGATCGGCTTTTTGGTTTCCGTGGCCCTGTTATTGTTCGGGGTTTACTCAGTATATCGTGAGGTAACTTACGGAGTAGGAGAGTGGAACCTGAATAAGACCATCGGTTGGGGTTGGGATATCACCAACTTCGTTTGGTGGGTGGGTATCGGTCACGCCGGAACCCTGATCTCTGCCATCCTCTTGCTCTTCCGTCAGGGATGGAGAACAGGGGTGAACCGTGCAGCAGAAGCCATGACCATCTTCGCGGTAATGTGCGCCGGTCAGTTCCCGATCTGGCACATGGGTCGTGTGTGGATGGCGTTCTTCGTACTTCCTTATCCAAATACACGTGGTCCTTTATGGGTGAACTTTAACTCACCATTGTTGTGGGACGTATTCGCGATCTCTACTTACTTCACCGTTTCATTATTGTTCTGGTACTCTGGTCTTATTCCGGATCTGGCTACTGTTCGTGACCGTGCTAAATTGAAATGGAGAAAATATATGTATGGTCTGTTATCGTTTGGTTGGACAGGTTCTACCAAGCACTGGCAGCGTCATGAAAGTTTATCATTAGTATTGGCCGGTTTGAGTACCCCACTGGTATTGTCGGTTCACACGGTGGTATCTTTCGACTTCGCCACCTCCATTGTTCCGGGCTGGCATACTACCATCTTCCCTCCATATTTCGTTGCGGGTGCCATCTTCTCCGGTTTCGCCATGGTGCAAACGCTTTTGCTGGTTACACGTAAAGTGTTGAAACTCGAAGAATATATCACAATCGAGCATATTGAAGTGATGAATAAGGTTATCGTACTCACTGGTTCTATCGTGGGTATCGCTTATCTCACCGAGTTGTTCATTGCCTGGTATGGTATGAACAAATATGAAGGATGGGCATTCATGCATAACCGTCTCGACCTGTTCAGTCCTTATGGATGGAGCTACTATCTGATGATGGGATGTAACGTATTGTCTCCACAGATCTTCTGGTTCCGCAAACTGAGAAGGAATATCGGCCTCACCTTCTTCATGAGTATCCTCGTGAACATCGGTATGTGGTTCGAGCGTTTCGTGATCATCGTAACATCTGTATACCGCGATTACCTGCCAAGTAGCTGGAGTACTTACTATAGTCCTTCTATCTATGAAGTTGGATTCTATCTCGGAACCTTCGGTCTCTTCTTCACTTGTTATTTCCTTTTCTCTAAGTTCTTCCCGGTTATTGCTTTGGCTGAGATCAAGCATATCCTGAAGAAATCAGGTGAGGATTTCAAACCAGCGATGGAACCGATAGAAGAGGAGAGTGCAGAAACTTTCTACAAGGAAGTATCACACCATCATTAATCAATTTAAGCAACTACTGAATCAAGCTATATGGCAGAAAAAAAATTTGTAGTAGGAAGTTTTACGGAAGAAGCGGTTTTGTTTGACGCCGTAAAAAAAGTACGCAAGGCAGGATATAAGCTGCACGACGTGTATACTCCCTTCCCTATCCATGGACTGGATAAAGTAATGGGTCTTCGCGATACCAGCATCCACACTGCGGGCTTTATCTACGCTATCTTCGGAACCACTACGGCGCTGAGTTTCATGACATGGGTATTTACGAAAGACTGGCCTTTGAACATTGGTGGTAAACCCCATTTTGCTTTACCAGCATGGGTACCTATCATGTTCGAGTTCACTGTACTCTGCGCCTGCGTAGGTATGGTACTTACCTTTTGTTATCTCTGCCAATTGGCTCCTTTCGTGAAAAAACACCATTTCCATGAAAGAGCTACCGACGACTTGTTTGTTATGGCTATCGAGTGCACTCCAAAAACCAATGAAGGTGAAGTGAGTGGCTTCCTTAACAATGCAGGCGCCATTGAAGTGAATGTACAGCAAGCCGAAACCGGCTGGTGGCTGGGCACTTATGACAAAGACAAGAAAATGTTTGAATCGAAATAATAAGAAGTCAAAAAAGAACAGCCAACCTGTTAATCAATACTATTTCACGATGAAAAAAACAGCCATCCTTTCTGTTGCCATTGCTTCGGTGATACTGTTCAGTTGCGGCAGGGATAAGACAAAGCCCAATAGCGTATACATGCCAGATATGATGTATAGCCGTGCTATTGAGACTTATTCAAACACCGATACACTGAAAGCACAAGGAATTTTCTATAACGCTACTCCTGTTAAGGGTACTGTAAAGAGAGGAGAATTATTCCCTTTCAGTATTGAAATGGATAAGGTGGGCGATTCAACAAACTATATTGCTTCCCGTCAGGTGCAGAACCCATTACCTGCATTGGATGCTGTTCAATCAAAAGAAGCTGAACGCCTTTACCTCGTTAACTGTGGTATCTGCCATGGTACAAAACTGGATGGTAACGGTCCTTTATATAATGATGGAAAAGGTCCTTATAGTGCTGCACCAAGAGCACTCGCAACGGATCCTATTGTGGTGAATATGCCTGATGGCCAGATGTTCTATTCTATCAGTTATGGTAAGAACCTGATGGGTGGTTATGCTTCACAGCTTAACACTACCCAGCGCTGGATGGTGATTCATTATATAAGGAGTAAGCAAAAGCCTGCAGCTCCGGTAGCTGCTGCACCTGCCGCTGCTGCTGATACCACTGTAAAGAAATAATTAACCCGATCACGAATTTTATAAATTTCAGATAATGGCTATTAAAGAATTTTTTGAGATACCAAAAAGATACAGAACCTGGTCACTGGCGCTGATGGGCATTGGGTTGCTGGCAATTGTAGTGGGATTCTTTGTGTATGGTACCGGAGATGTACATCACAAAACCCGCTACTGGGCTTCCCTGCTGCACAACAGCATTTTCTTCTTGCTGATCGCTAATGCCAGCATGTTCTTTATCTGCGTTACTACCCTGGCTTGGGGCGGATGGCAGATGAGTTTCCGTCGCGTTCCTGAAGCTATCTCAAAAGCAGTCGGTCCTTTAGGTATCATTGCCCTGCTGGTGTTGTTAGGAGTAGCCTGGGGAGGTACTGAAATGACACATATCTATGAGTGGACTGATAAGGATGTTGTTGCAAAAGATGAGATCCTTCAGGGTAAAGAGCCATTCCTCAATATCAAATTCTTCACTATCTGGACCATCCTAACCGTTGCATTATGGTGGTTTTTGGGATACCGTATGCGTAAGCTGTCATTGTCTATCGACAATAACCCTTTACCAAATGCTGAAGCCCGTCGTAAATATATCTGGAATAACACCGTTTCTGCGGCTTTATATATCGTATGGTTCGCTTTAACAGTTATGTCAACCGTTCCATGGTTGTGGTTGATGAGTATCGATCCACACTGGTACAGCACCATGTATAGCTGGTACACATTCGCCAGTAGCTGGGTGGCTGGTATAGCATTGATTGCATTATTCGTAGTATATCTTAAGAATAAGGGATATCTGGAGTTCACCAACGAAGAGCACCTTCATGATATCGGTAAGTTCATGTTTGCATTCTCTGTATTCTGGACCTATTTGTGGTTCAGCCAGTACATGCTGATCTGGTATGCTAACATTCCTGAAGAAACTGTTTACTTTAGATCGAGAATAAGCACAGATCATGAAACAGGAACTTATAGTGGAATATTTTGGTTCCAGTTTATAATCAATTTCCTTGCGCCGTTGTTAATATTAATGAGAAGAGGTTCTAAGAGGAATTTCACCACTATCACCATCATGGCGGTAGTTATCATCTTCGGTCACTGGCTCGATTTCTATCAAATGATCTTCGCCAGCGTATTGAAAGAGCATGTAGAACTGGGATGGCTCGATTTCGGAGTAGCCGCCGGTTTTGTAGGTGTGATTCTTTTCGTTACCGGAAATGCTTTGGCTAAGAATCCATTGATTTCAAAGAACCACCCGTTTGTAAAAGAAAGTATCATTCACCATACCTGATTTGTAATCGGGTTACGTGAATCAATTTAGAGAGAGATTTTTGTTTGGATTGTATAACACTATTTGAATAATCATGACAACAACTGCAATTTTTCTGGTGGCCATTTTAGTGCTGGGGTTCCTCATCACTTTCCAAATTGCTAAAGCCAGCGAGTATGTTTCTGTGCTGAAAGGAGAGAAGAAATCGATGGAGCAGAGCAACCGCATCAACGGTTTCCTCATGATCGTTTTCCTTGTAGTAGGACTTATCGGCGTTTGGTATTGTAATGAGCTCTTCTACAAGAAGACCTTATTGCCTTTCCCATCGGCCTCAGAACATGGAGAGAAGATCGATCTGATGTTGTGGATTACCATCATCATCACAGGAATCGTATTCTTCCTTACCCAAATACTTCTGTTCTGGTTTGCTTATAAATATCAGCACAATCCAAAAAAGAAGGCTTTCTTCTTCGCACATAGCACAAAGCTTGAAATTATCTGGACAACCGTTCCAGCCATCACTCTTTGTATCCTTGTGGGTTTTGGTATCTTCTATTGGTTCCAGATAACCGGAGAAGCTCCTGAAAACGCCATGAGAGTGGAAGTAACCGGTAAACAATTCGGTTGGATTTTCCGCTATCCAGGTAAGGACAACACTTTCGGTAAAAAATATTTCAGAAATATCGATGAACAAAACAGCAACGAACTCGGATTGATCTGGGAAGATCCAGCATCTCACGACGACGTAGTTGTTTCCCAAACAATGGTTGTTGCCAAAGGAACACCATTGAAACTCATCATCAATTCCCGCGACGTGATACACGACGTTGGTCTGCCACACTTCCGTTTGAAGATGGACGCTGTTCCAGGAACACCCACTACATTATGGTTTACACCATTGTACACAACGGATGAAATGAAGAAGATCACTGGTAACCCTGAATTTGAATATGAAATAGCCTGCGACCAGATGTGTGGCAACGGGCACTATTCAATGAAAGGAATTATCAAGGTGGTTACACAAGCTGATTTCGTTTTATGGAGAGCGCAACAGAAGGCCGCTTATTCTGCTATCACTCCAAAAACTGAAACACCAGCAGCCGACACAACAGCAAAAGCAACGGCTTTGCTGATCCGTAAATAATAAGTTTTCCGTACAAACATTTTTTCGACTATCTAAAAATAAAAGCATGAGCCACGAAGCAGCATTGCATGGTCATTCGGAAGTTATCTCACATGATGCACATCATGATGAACACCATGTGCATCATCACAAAGAGACTTTCATTTCGAAATATGTATTCAGCATGGACCACAAAACCATTGCCAAGCAGTTCCTGATTTCAGGGATGATCTGGGCATTGATTGGTGGTTTAATGTCGGTACTGTTCCGTTTGCAATTAGGTTACCCCGACCAAAGCTTCCCTTTCCTGGAAGATATTTTGGGTCGTTGGGCAAAAGGCGGACGTATTTCTGCTGAAAACTATTACGCCCTTGTTACCATGCACGGTACTGTACTGGTATTCTTCGTGTTAACGGGTGGATTGAGCGGAACTTTCGCCAACTTCCTTATTCCGTTGCAGATCGGTGCGCGCGACATGGCCTCTCCTTTCCTTAATATGCTTTCATACTGGTTCTTCTTCCTTGCCAGTATCGTAATGATATCTTCCCTCTTCGTTCAAACAGGTCCTTTCAGTGGTGGTTGGACAGCCTATCCGCCATTAAGTGCCCTGGGTGAAGCGTCGCCGGGTTCTAAAGTGGGTATGGACTTATGGATCACCGCCATGGCGTTATTCGTGGTATCGTCGTTGTTAGGTGGTCTTAACTATATCTCTACCGTATTGAACATGCGTACAAAAGGTATGAGCATGACCCGTTTGCCTTTGACAATCTGGGCTTTGTTCTTTACTGCGGTATTAGGGGTGTTGTCATTCCCTGTATTGTTATCAGGTTTCATCCTGTTGCTGTTCGACCGTCATGCAGGTACCAGCTTCTATCTTTCCGACATTTTCATTTCTGGTGTAGGACCAATGGATCATGAAGGTGGTAGCGCCATCCTGTTCCAGCACTTGTTCTGGTTCCTCGGTCACCCTGAAGTATATATCATCTTATTACCTGCCATGGGTATGGCTTCTGAGATATTATCTGTGAACTCCCGCAAACCAATCTTCGGCTATATGGCCATGGTGGGTTCGCTGTTCGCTATCGCTATCCTGGCCTTCCTGGTATGGGCGCACCACATGTTTGTAACCGGATTGAATCCTTTCCTCGGATCGGTATTCGTGTTGCTCACCCTGTTGATTGCGGTTCCATCAGCTATCAAAGTATTTAACTGGCTTACCACATTATGGCGCGCTAATATCCGCTTCACACCGGGTATGCTTTTCGCCCTTGGTTTTGTAAGCTTGTTCATCTCTGGTGGTTTAACGGGTATCTTCCTGGGTAACTCTACACTCGATATCACATTGCACGATACCTATTTCGTAATCGCCCACTTCCATATAGTAATGGGTGTGAGTGCCTTCTTCGGAATGTTCGCCGGTATCTACCATTGGTATCCAAAAATGTACGGCCGCTATCTTAATAACACCATGGCGTATATCCACTTCTGGGTTACGCTGGCTGGTGCTTACCTGATCTTCTGGCCAATGCACTACGAAGGTCTGGCGGGTATGCCACGTCGTTATATGGACTATAGCAACTGGGAATCATTCAAGCAATTCGCTGAGCTGAACAAATTCATCTCTACTGTTGCCATGATCGTATTCGCTGTTCAGATATTGTTTGTGTTTAACTTCTTCTACTCTATCTGGAAAGGAAGAAAAGTAACCACACAAAACCCATGGGAATCAAATACACTCGAGTGGACTACTCCAATTCGTCCTGGTCACGGTAACTGGCCTGGCGAAATTCCGGAAGTACACCGTTGGGCATATGATTATTCTAAGGATGGAAGAGAGTTCATTCCGCAGAATGAGCCGATTGGGCCGGATGAGACAACCCACTAATCGAAACTTTGGGTGTTCCATAGGTTCAAGAAGTTCCCCCGACGCGTCGGGGGGTTCCATAGGGAAACTCCGATTTTCGGCGACCCTACTTCCGGTCTTTCGGACTTTCCGACTTCCGGACTTGCAACGTGAATTATAAAATTGAGATGGATAATGTGATGTCAAGAAGCTCTTTAAATATTGCTGGTAAAGTACAAGACTATCGCTTACTGATAAAGTTCAGCCTTAGTTTCATGGTGGCTTTTTCGGCGGTGATCAGTTATCTGCTGGCTCCGAAGGTGGTGGCATACGACTGGTCAATGATCATCCTCATCTTTACAGGTGGGTTGCTGATTACCGGAAGTGCCAATGCTGTGAACGAGATTGCGGAGAAGGATACCGATGCGCAGATGAAACGTACCGCCAACCGACCCATCGCCGCAGGGCGTATGAGCGTAAGGGAAGCAGGAATTGCTGCTGCTGTTATGCTGGTGGTTGGAATGTTCATCATGTGGCATTACTTTAACGGATTGTCTGCTGCCATTTCACTTTTCAGTTGGTTTGTATACGCTTATATGTATACGCCATTGAAAAAAGTGAGCGCCATTTCAGTAATAGTAGGGGCCATTCCCGGTGCCCTGCCTTGCCTGATTGGATGGGCTGCAGGTAACGACGATATCAGTGCTGGTGGTTGGGTCTTATTCGCTCTACAGTTCTTTTGGCAGTTCCCCCATTTCTGGGCTATTGCCTGGGTAGCGCATAAGGATTACTCCAATGCCGGTTTCAAACTGATGCCGAGTGTGGAAGGTCCAACCAAGTATTCCGCAATTCAATCAGTGATCTATTCACTGATATTGATACCTGTTGGAGTACTTCCTTTCTGGGTAGGAATGAGTGGTTGGGTAAGTTTCTTTGTGGTATTGGTAGCGAATCTTTTCATGGTTTGGTTCTGTGTAAAATTGTTCAGGGATATGGAAAGAAAGGCAGCGAGAAGAGTGATGTTCGCCAGTTATTTTTACCTGCCGATTGTTTTACTGGCTTTATTAGCCGACAAGATTTGGTAAGATTTAAACAACATAAGTGATGACAGATTCAGTGGGTTCGCAACGAAAAAAGATACATCCGCATAAGTTCACCCTTTGGGTAGCTCTTGCCAGTATCATCATGATGTTCGCCGGTTTAACCAGCGCATACATCGTAAAAGGCAGTATGCCGGGCTGGATCAATATCAGCCTGCCGAAGCTCTTTTATTTTTCAACGGGTGCAATCCTGCTAAGCAGTGTAACCATACAGCTGGCAGAAAAAGCATTCAAGGAAAGGAACAGACCCCGTTACCGGTCATTGATGACAGTTACCGTGGTACTTGCTATCGCTTTCATTGTATTCCAATTGTATGGCTTTAAGGAGTTGTATAATTCAGGGATAAAGATGGAAGGTTCGGGTGCAGGACAGTTCCTCTACATCATTTTCGGATTACATATTCTCCATGTTTTGGGAGGAATGGTTGCCCTGATTGTGATGTTCCTGAAATCGTATAGCGGAAAAATAAGAAGCTATAATCCGGTGCCGATAGAAGTGATGACAACCTATTGGCATTTTGTAGATTTCTTATGGATCTATCTATTCGTTTTCTTTTTATTGAAAATGTAGAACGCTATTTATTAATTAGACATAAACAGAACCTTTAAAACAGTAACATGGCACAAGCAGTAGCTGCAAATACCAAATGGTGGAGTGGTGGTAAAAGCCCCTTCAACATAGAGTACGGAAAACTGATGATGTGGTATTTTTTGATGAGTGACGCGTTCACTTTCGGCGCCTTCCTTATTGCGTACGGTACCGTGCGGATGAGTAGTAACGGATGGCCTGACCCTAACCACGTATTCCAGTCTGCCCCCTTCCTCGGCGATGGTTTACCATTGGTGTTTGTGAGCTTGATGACCTTCATCCTGATCGTGAGTTCCGTTACCATGGTACTCGCTGTTCATGAAGGACATAATATGAACCGTAAGGGAGTTATCAAATGGTTAGCATGGACAATAGTTGGTGGATTCGCTTTCTTAGGTTGTCAGGCCTGGGAGTGGACACATCTTTTCCATGAAGGTGCATGGTGGGGTAAGATACCTGTATATGCAGGTAGTCACTTCCTGAATGCTGATGGATCAGTTCCATCCACAAACTTCTCGAACTTCTTTTTCACCATCACTGGTTTCCATGGTTTCCACGTATTCTCTGGTGTAATCATCAATATCATTATGCTTATTATGACTATCCAGGGTAAATTCGACCAACGTGGTCACTACCTGATGATTGAAAAAGCTGGATTGTACTGGCACTTTGTGGATCTGGTTTGGGTATTCGTATTCCTTTGCTTTTATCTGCTCTAATCAATTAATGGCGTAAAAAACTTATTATAGATTTATGGAACATCAATCAATGTCATCCGAGATCACTTTCGCACCAGAACACCACGATACCAAAGCGGTAGTTCGTAAGATCATCAAAACGACCGTGATCCTGAGTGTGATTACAATTATTGAATTGGCCCTGGGTTATATCATTTTCTTCATGCACAAGAATCCCGATTACAGCCGTAATCTGGTATTGGCAATCAAGGGAGTGATCGTAATCCTCTCATTAGCAAAAGCATTCTATATCGTTTCCATATTCATGCACCTTGGTGATGAAATAAGGAATATGATCATGACCATCGTTGTGCCTTTGTTCCTCTTCGTTTGGTTTATCGCCGCCTTTATGTGGGATGGTAATAGCTATAAGGACCTTAGGAATACTTACGACAAGCACCATGCTGAGCAAACAAATGTAAAGCCTACTAATCCAAAGCCAGCTGAGCATGAAGAACATAGCGAGAAGCCTGCTGCTGAAGGTGTAAAGCAGGAAAAATTGCATTAATTATCCTTATTATACGATTGAAAGCCATCTGTAAAACAGGTGGCTTTTTTTATGCTTTTAACCATCGGCATCATCCAGTATAGTTTACCTTTGTGGCTCAAATTTTAGCAGTGAATACAAAAGCTATAATGGCATTAGGTCTCGCAGCACTTCTACCAATCATAAGCTATCTTTTGGTGAAAGGTTATAGCGATAATGCCGTGCAGATGCCACACCGTTTTTATTATGATTCCACCATCGAAAAAGTAGTGGATGGGAAACGTTTTACCGATACCCTTTGGCATCGGGTTTCTAATATTGAACTCACTAACCAACTCGGAAAGAAAGTTGAACTGGATCAAATAAAAAATAAAGTACTGGTGGTCGATTTCTTTTTTACTCATTGTCCAAGTATTTGTCCGGGCATGACAAGAAGTATGAAGCGTCTCCAAACCATGATGCATTCTACCGATCCCCGTAAGGTTATCGATACACCATTAGTTCAATTCCTGTCATTCAGCATCGATCCTGAAAGAGATTCTGTTCCTGTGATAAAAGCATTCGCCGATAAATATGGTGTAGACCACGACACCTGGTGGCTACTCACCGGTGATAAACAGAAGATCTACGATTTCGGAATCAATGAAATGAAACTTGGTATCATTGATGGAAATGGAAAAGATACGTTGTTCGATCACTCTCCAAAATTCGTATTGATTGATAAAGACAGGATAGTCAGGGGCTATTATAACGGGCTCGATTCAACACAGCTTCTTAAATTATCACAGGATATCGTATTCCTGTCTTTGGAAAAAGACAGAAAAAAGCCATCCGCTATTTTTACAGCCCTTAAACAATTATGGCCGATTTTTATTATAGTGATAGTATCTGTAGCACTCTTCTTATTTGTGAACAGAAGACGTAAATCAAAAAATATAGCATAGTATGTTAAAGGCGATCCTTACAAAGAATGATAAAAAGGCCGGATGGCTGATTGGTATTTTCTCTGTTGTGGTTTTTGCAGCTGTAGTAGCTCTCGGAAAAATTAATCTGGATATAAAAGTTGATTTCGACGTGCATGTGTTTGCGCGTATCAATGCCATTATCAATTCAACAGTAAGTGTATTATTAGTAGCAGCATTGATAGCGGTAAAACGAAAGAGTTACGAATGGCATAAGCGATTGATGATGACGGCCATGGTATTGTCTATCTTTTTTCTTGTATCCTATATCGCGCATCACTTATTAGCTGGCGATACAAAATTCGGAGGTGAAGGCACTATCCGTTATATCTATTTCTTCATTCTTATCACGCATATCTTTTTAGCGGCAATCATCTTGCCGTTCATTCTCTTCACCGCCTATCGCGCCATGATCGCCGAATACCCGCAACACAAAAAACTCGCCCGCATTACATGGCCTATTTGGTTTTATGTGGCGGTGACGGGGGTGGTGGTTTACTGGTTGATTAGTCCTTACTACACCTAACTTTTGTTTGAGGTTTAACGTTTCAGGGTTTTAAGTTTAAGGTTCTTAGGTGCGGCAGCTTAACTAAATAGTCAGGGTATTTTTGTAAGTTTTTTTTCACCGCAGAGAACAAGAGAAATACAGGAGGTTGCGCAGAGTAAATCATAGTATCTAATTTTGGTTCTCGAATAACTCTGCGAAAACTCTTGTTTCTCTTGTTCTCTGCGGTGAAAAAAATTCATATTACATACCCTCTTTATTTTCTCATACTGCTACACCTAAGAACCTTAAACCTTAAACTTAAAACCCTTAAACCTGAACAAGAGATTTTCGTACTTTTAAACAAAAAAATGCCCGCCCCCACCTACCTTAAAACCCTCAAAACAATCCACCTCACTTTACTGTCTATGATAGCTGTTTTTTCGGGTGTGGTTTTTTATTTAGTGTATTCAGGAAAGTATCCGCCAACGATAGTAGCGCCAGCCGACAGGGTGTTTCAGGTAATTGCACTGGTATTATCGGGTGGAATGCTGATAATAGGATTCCGTCTGTTCAATAGCAAAGTATTGCAACTCCGTAAATCGACCTTGAACGTAAAGCAGAAACTCGAACAATACCGGGCTGCAAGCATCACCTGGTGGGCAATGATCGAAGGACCTTGTCTGTTTGCTTTAGTAGGATTTCTTCTTACAAATAATTATGCCTTCTTTGCCCTTGCTTGTTTTCACCTAGCCATACTGTTTATGTTTCAGCCGAAGAAGGATAGTATTGTGATGTTGTTGAATTTGAATAGTGAGGAAGCGAGGGAGGTAGGAGAGAGAGTCGTTGGTAAAGTCCGGAAGTTCGTTGCGTCTTAATTTATAAATCAAAATATTTAAGTCCGCGGCTTTTGAATTATTTAGCCTCTAAATTTAAAGTCGGAAGAAAATACAAATACAAGTAGGGGAGTAGGGAAGAATGAAGGAGAAGTTTGCACCTCTCCGTTTAATAATTTATTTTGGGCCGCAAGTATGTTTTAGAAACGAGATTATTCTTTTTTTGTAAGCCCTAACTAAAATCTTAGATTGAAATTTTTTGCTAATGCTATTGTATGTCAATAAAGATTTTGAAAATGTAATACCCAGTTTTAAATAGAAATTATAAATACTATCGGCCCACAAAAAGTTACCAAAGAGACACCCTTCTCCGCCGCGGGAGAAGGGCCGGGGATGAGGTTTCATCCGGACTTTAAATTTAGTATCTCCGAGAATCAGAGACCGCGGACTTAAATTCCATAGCTCCAAGTATCAAAAGCTACGGACTTCGGACTTTAACTCCCGACTCCCGACTTCAGACTCCCAACTCCTTCGCTGGATCCCAAAACAACCTCTCAAACTCCACCACCGTATCATCCTTCACCTTTATCCCTTCCTTCTTCAATAATTCTTCCATTTTGGTAGGTGTTTCGAAATGGGCTTTGCCGCTGAGCATACCGTTTCGGTTAACCACGCGGTGGGCGGGTACTTTGGGTTTTACTTTGTGGGCACCATTCATGGCCCAGCCAACCATACGGGCAGATGACTTGGTGCCGAGACAGGCAGCGATGGCACCGTAAGAGGTTACACGTCCTTTGGGAATTTGGCGTGCCACTTCATGAACGAGTTCGAAGAAATTTGTATCTGAACTACCCGAGGGACGAATAGTCTTTAATTTTTCAGTTCCTTTCTTACTGGCGGCCATGAGCTATCTTGTTTTGCTGAAGTTGTGATTTATGTGGCTCAGGTACGTTTTCGAATTCATATGGACAATGCCGGCAACCATTGCCACAGCAATACCCTTTTTCCAAATGATATTTTTCAGTAAGGACGATATATCCTTCCTCACTGTAATAAAAGTCTTCCCCTTCAATTAGTTTCTCTTTCACTTACACGTTGTTTTAATGCTTCATCGATATCAGGAAGCGGCGTTGAAGGTAACTGGAATTTTATATAATGGATGCGATTGCTCTGTGCTATATCGAGCTTTTCATGATGGGTCTGGATGCGCAAAACCGGGTCGCTGTTATTCTCCTTATACAAGTCATCGATTGCTGCTGTAGATTGATACACAAAGCTCCAGTACATCCAATGTAAAATTATAAAGCACCGGTGAATCCGTTTTCAGATTGATATAACTACCGGGCAGCAGGATTTGTTGGTATAAACGGAGGAATTTAGGATGCGTGAGTCGTTTCCGGGCTTTTGATTTCCGCAACTGCGGATCAGGGAATGTGAGCCAGATACCCTCCACTTCACCGGGATTGAAATATTCTGCAATCCGGTCAATCTGTGTGCGCAGGAAGGCTACATTGTTCCGGTTCTCTTTGATACAGGTTTTTGCTCCCACCCAAATACGGTTACCTTTCTGGTCAACCCCCAGGAAATTCTTTTCGGGAAACAATCTTCCCATTCCAACGGCATATTCGCCTTTCCCGCAGGCCAGTTCCAGGGTAATCTTATGATCATTTTTAAAAACGCCGGTCCAATTCCCCTTCATATTCTCCGGGTACTGGAGCACATTGGGGAAGGTGAGGAGCTCTGCGAAGCGGTGGAGTTTTTTTTGGGCCATGGGCGCGAAGGTAAAATAAAAAGTTCCAAAGGTTCAAGGAGGCGTTTAATGGTTTTGGTTAAGGGTTTAAGGTTTCGAAGTATTAGAGTCGAGAATAATCATTTAAAGCTTGAAATGTAAGGCGCAGAGACGCCAGGGATTCCTATCGGCTTTTTGCTTATAACAATTTCTGTAATAATTTAATTTGATAATCGACCTAGTCGACTATTAGTTTCGGGGGGTAAAAGGGAACAAATTCTATAATTCGGAATTTACGCAAAAAAAACCCCCCACCGGGAACGGCGAGGGTTGTCAATCTCTTCAGTTCTTGCTTGCTTGTTAGAGATTATGAGAAAAATCCGCTGTAGAGGGAGGACTCGAACCTCCACGGGGCAGTTAGCTGTAGCACAAAGATTAGTGGTCAACCCTGGTCGGCGTTGGTACGTCGGCTCTATGCTACGTTTATACTGTTATCCCCACCCCCGAGACGAGAGGGCATGTCTGCCAAGATTTCATCACTCCACAGTATTGTAATTGACTCAAAGAACGATTACGATGTAAAAATACAGCGTTTTGCCCATTCCTTCGAAATATTTCAACATAAATTTTGAAAATATAGAAATTGTATAAATATTTGCAGGGTTATATGAAAATAATCAAAAAACGATTTGAAAAATGGCGTCTAAATTAAATCTGGACAATCTCGATCTCCAGATCATTCAGGAAATGATGTTGACTGCTGAGATCTCTTATGCCGATCTCGGAAAGAAACTTTTCGTTTCCGGAGGTACCATTCACGTACGTATCAAGAAATTACAGGAAGCAGGCATCGTAAAAAAGGCACCAAATTAAATGTGGACCTGAAGCAACTTGGCTATGATGTAATTGCGTTTATTACATATATATCTTGAGAAGAGTAGCCTGTACGATCAGGTGGCTAAGGAATTGCAGAAAATTCCTCAGATCGTACGACTGAACTATACCACAGGTAATTATAGCATGTTCGCTGAAATTGTGTGTAAGGACATCAACCAGTTACGTTTCGTTTTACATGATGAATTGCAGAAGATAAAAGGGATTGAACGTACGGAAACATTTATCTCCCTTGATGAGAGTTTTAGCAGGAATGTGCAGGTTTTCGTTCCATAATTTTAACGGAACAAAGTTTCCGCAAAACCAAATTATATATTACTTTAGAGACTACTTAATAATAAAAAAGCGTTTAGAAAGTACCGGTAACGGTTAGATAGCTACCGTGGTCCTTCTTTCAAAATCAGAAAAACATATCCCGATGAAAAAAAGTGTATTGCCTTTATTAGCGGTGTTAGTGGTGTTGATATCTATGCCTTTTTGTAAGAAAAAGAAAACAGATAGCTGTACTACCGAAACCACGCTTTCTGTAACTACCACTCCAGGTAACGGAACTACCGAAGCACCTGCAGTTGGACCTACATTCCCATTAACTGTTACTATTAATTCGGTTATGCCTCCATCCGGTGTAACTATCGATGTAAAAGCCCATCCCGATGGTTCTTCTACTAACTTTTTCACTGAAACAAAAACAACCTCAAGCAAAGACAATAGTTTCACCATAACTTCCACACCTTCTACTGTTGTGTGTGTGGTGGAAATCACCGTTACTTCTAAAACTTGCGCTACTAATAAGTGGACGGGGAGTTATAGGTATAGTAAGAAGTAAGTAAAGAGTTTATATAGTTCAATTGGTTCAAGAAGTTCAAGAGGTTACCCCCGACCCCTAAAGGGGGAGCTAGGGTCGATCAGCCGAATTAAATAGTTATAGATTTAGTTATAATCAGAAAGCCGATAGTTTTAAACTATTGGCTTTCTATTTATAGTTAAGATAATTGCAATTAATTAAGAATGGTAGACCTAGCTCCCCCTTTAGGGGGTCGGGGGGTAACCTCTTGAACCTATTGAACTTCTTGAACCTACTCCTTTACTGCAAGTGCGTCCCTCAACCCATTCCCCAACAAATTAAACGCCAGCACCAAAAGCATAATCGCAAAGCCAGGTGCCAATGCCAGCATTGGGTTATGAGTGATGATGAAATTGAAATTCTCTTTTATCATCAATCCCCAGCTGGGTTGCGGAGGTTGAACACCGATACCGAGGAAGCTGAGTCCCGCTTCTATCACTATCGCTGATGCGAAATTGGAGGCGGCTACTACCAGCACCGGTCCCATTACGTTTGGAAGTATATGTTTGAGGATGATTCGGAAAGAAGAAAAACCAAGAGCGCGTGCTGCTTCTACATATTCCATTTCGCGTTGCGCGAGTACCTGTCCGCGAACGATGCGCGCTACATTCACCCACATCGTCAATCCAATTGCTATCAGTACCTGCCAAAAGCCTTTCCCTAATAATAAGGTGATGGCGAAAACCAATAATAATGTCGGGATGCTCCATATCACATTGATGAACCACATGATGATATCATCTGTTTTGCCACGGAAATAGCCTGCGAAGGCGCCGAGTAATACGCCAAGTGTTAGTGAAATGAGTACAGTAACCATTCCCACACTAAGGCTTACCCGAACTCCGATAAGTAAGCGGCTTAATATATCCCTTCCATATTTGTCGGTACCGAGATAGAATTTTTGGGTGATGACGGGTGAATACTCTTTTTGGTTAGATGGATTCAAGGCTGCCAATGACCAGGCTACCCTTGTGCTTGTATCTTCATCAATATATTGCTGAACAATAACACTGTCGTTTGTGATATCGGCTTTTTGTATTGGGATATATTGATAACTGTCTGCAGCTCCATTGGCCATTTTCACAATACCACTAACAGCTTCCGGAGTATTCGCTAATGGCACTTTGAGAAAGGATTGTGTGAATCCGGGTTTCTGTCCACCGATTTCAACAATCATTCTATTAGCATATGGCGTACTATCTGGAGAAAAAAGATAGCCACCGATAGCAATTATGATGGAGATGCTGATGATCACGATACCGAACATAGCTCCCTTGTTACGGCGTAACCGTTTCCAGGCGTTGCGTGAGGGAGGAGCTGTGTTCATGCAATGAAAATAGTTTTATTTTTTCACCCTTCGGCCCTTCCATTCAAATTGTCCGAATTGTCCCAGCCAACCCGCAACAATGGTGTAAAGAATATGTACAGGCTGCATCAATGGAAACCAGATCATGTACTTGGATAGGCCGTAGAATGAAGAAACACTTGCCATAAAAGGCTGTTCCAGCAACCATTTTCCAATCAGTAATAGAAAGAAAAAGAAAAGGGCGGTGCTGTTGAAGAAAGCCATCACTAATAATACACCGAAACATATATTAACGAGATATACCAGCAGCAGGACCCAAAATATCCTTTTATCCTGATAATGTGTGGCCTTGCTCGCCCATCGAATACGTTGCTGGAAGAATTCTTTCCAGCTATTCACAGCGGCTGTGCTTACAATAGCAGATGGATGTTTCAGATACACTACATTATCGGGATACTTCATATAGATCTTATGCATGAGCAGCATATCATCTCCCGAAGCAATTTTGTCGATGCCAGCAAATCCGCCTACTTCTTCGAAAACTGCTTTTTCATAAGCGAGATTGGCGCCATTGCACATGGAGAGTTTCTTCTTAAATACAGAGGCAGCAGTAATTCCTTGCAGACTGATGAAATCGAGTAATTGAAAAATGCCTACAAATGTTTTTGTAGGAATGATCTTAACCGGAGCGGCAATGAATTTCGCCCCTGTAGTTTCATAATAGTGGGCAATGGTCAATAGCCAGTCTTTTTCAAACCGGCAATCGGCATCTGTTGCCACAATCAGGTTACCGGTAGCATGTTGAATGGCTGTTTCGAGTGCTTTCTTCTTATACGATTTCAATTCCCCATTCTGTTGTAGTATGGCTGCCAATGAAATCACCTGGTGCTTCATCGATTTATAATCAAAGCTGTTCAGTAATTCCCAACTCTTATCTTCTGAATGATCATCAACCAATATCACTTCAAACAAATGCTTTGGATAAGATTGACCGGCTAGAGATTCCAATAATCCGGGTATATTCTTTTCTTCATTCCGAAGGGAAATGATAACTGAAATAGGAGTGAAAGGTTCTTTTGCATTCTTATTCCTGAACAAGGGCAATGCTTCCCAGGCTCTTCTGAAATAATCAATCAATCCTCCATAAGTGAGAAGTAAAAGGGCGAGTATGAGGAGGAAGAGAGGCATGGGGTGAAGGTAATTAATAGTCGGGAGTTAGGAGTCGGGTTCAAGAAGTTCAAAATGTTCAATAGGTTCCAGAGGTTACCCCCCGACCCCCTAAAGGGGGAGCCAGGCCAATCATCACAACTAATTTTGATGAGAATTTATTATAAGCAATGAGCCGATAGTTTCAAACTATCGGCTCATTGCTTATAGATTGCGCTTACTGCATATTATCAGATAGATTGACCTAGCTCCCCCTTTAGGGGGTCGGGGGGTAACCTCTGGAACCTATTGAACATTTTGAACTTCTTGAACCCGACTCCTAACTCCCGACTACAATCCCCGCCCCTTCTCTCAAATCTCCCGACCTCACTTCCAACGAGCCTGTTATATGCAGTGGGCTTGTGTTTTTGAATATCCTGTTGTCGGTTTTGATTACGGCATCGAGGATGAGGTTGCCGATATTGGCAGGCATACCAGGGCCGCCAAAGCCATTGATATTATTAGAGGGGGTGATGGAAATGCCGTCACCGAAATGAAGGGTGCTGCTGGTTCCGAAATCGAAAGGACAATTGATGGCGACACTATTGGCGCCAAGAGGTGGATCTATAAATTGGAGAGTGCCGCCAGTAAAACTGAAGCTGCTGGCTGCATCTATTTTGAATAAGGATACTCCATCGGCTATGCTGGTGGAGACATTGCCTGTATTTCCATCAATCACTATACTGCCATCAGTAAGCGAAAAGCTGCTACCCGTTTTTTGTTCCAGTCTGCCCCGGATAAGTAATTTGCCGGAACTGATAGATAAACTTCCATCTACAATCACATTACTATTACCTGTTCCTGCAGCACCAACTTCAATAGTAGTGCCAGCGCCGGTAATAGCAATAGCCGCTGTACTCATGATTCTAAGAGAAGATATAGTGGCGGAACTGTTTACGGTTATTGTATGTCCGGCTTGTATAGTGATAGAATCACAGGATGCTGGCACCTGTCCTTTCTCCCAGGTGGTGGGATCATTCCAGGCACCAGTCTTTACACTGCGGTTACCACAGCCTGAAGAGAATATATTCTTAGCGATAACCCGAAGTGATAAGGTGTCATGAGCAGCAGATGTAAGATGCGTACCATCACCCTGATTATATTGAGGGATGATATAGCCATCAGGTTGCGCAAGATTATCCCAAAAATTAATCGCATTAAATCCATATTGTAAGAGGATACTATCTTTCAGTTCTATCAGATGCGCCCTTCCAATAACATCATAGGCTCTGGGTTGGGTGGTTGTAATAAAACATTTTTTACCGGCATTGGTAGCGGTTTGATAGATGATCCTGAAATAACTCAGTATATCGTGGACATTTGCCACATCATACAGGTTACTGGGATAATTTACAATGATAACATCAGGATTAAAGCTAAGGGCCATTGTTATGTTTCGAGCGGCATCAACAGTATACGTATTGCCATTCACTGTAATAGAAGGATAGCCATTAGGCATTCCCTGATACACATTAGCTCCACTCAGGGCGAGATTGAATAGATTTACAGAATATCCATTGGCGTTATAGTAAGTTACGACCCTATTAATATAGCAATTGGCATCAGTGATACCGCCAGCAAAACCATAGCAGGCAGATGTAGATGAGCCGATCACGGCCAGTTTAACAGGTGTTTGCGCAAAGGACGAGAGGGTCCATAGCAGTAAAGCGGTGATAAGTATATATTTTCTCATAGCAGTGATAAGGTTGTTGTTGGCGTAGATGCTTTCGGAGGATGGTTGGCGGAATGCTAAGTAACTACTTTCTTTTTGGATTTTTATGGTTAAGTTTTAGTAGGAATTTTATAACCGGGAAGGCGGGAAGGTTTTGTGATTGGCATTCTGAGATTTGGAAATGATTTTAAGTACGGAAAGAGTCGCTTCGCGACAATGGAAATAAGTAAACGGTCTAAGAATTGATTTACACAGAGTGATCCTTATTAATCTTAAGAAATCGCGATATAAGCTTGTGAACATCAGTTATAAAGCATTCCCTTTTTCCCGGTAATATTAATTATTTGCTTTCTCTATCTCCCTTAAGCTAAGTGAATTGGTCGCGAAGCGACCCTTTCCGTACTTAAATTATTTATTTGCAACGATCTGACTATCTACTTTACAATCCTTCCCGATCTTCCCGGTTATAATCTGTATTGATTTTCTTCGAGTCTAAGCTTTAAAAAACCTAAAAAATAGCCTCAGTGCTTGGAAATTCACAAAAACACCCCTATCTTCGATTAGTTGTATAAACAACTATATGCCAAACAACCAATTTAAAAAAGGCGAACTATACAGCTTTGTCACCGGCAAGGCCTCTACCGCTATTGCCCGCCGGTTGCAGAAAAAATTCAATCAGTCCAATCTCAATATCACCATCGAACAATGGAGTGTTCTCTATCATTTATGGAAACAGGATGGTATCAGTCAGCAGGAATTATGCAATGCTACTTTCCGCGACAAACCCTCCATTACCCGGCTGGTAGATAATCTCGAGAAACTGGATTTAGTGAAACGCGTACCCTCCGAATCTGATCGCCGTATCAATCTCATCTATCTCACCAAACAATCGCAGCAACTACAAAAAGATACCATGGCCCTGGCCGAAGAAACATTGAATGAAGCGTTGGAGACCGTGCCGGCGGATAAGATAGAGGTGTGTAAGGAGGTGTTGCAGATTGTGTATGATAATTTGAAGTGAATTAATAGTCCGGAAGACCGAAAGACCGAAAGTCCGGAAGAGAATACAGAATACAAGTTGTGAGTAATAAGTTATGTGTGGTAAGTAAAAAGTAGGAAGAAGTGAGTTGTAAATAGGAAGATGTGAAGAGGGGGGGGGTAAAATAGGGTTTAAGAGAATAAATTTTATAAATAATAACAAACAAGAAATTCAAATGTAGGAATGAAATAAAAAGTAGAAAAGGCCATCTGAATTTGGATTCAACTTTTCAACTCCCCCTTTCACCCTGTATTTGTATTTCTTCCGGACTTCCGGTCTTTCCGACTTTCGGACTTGAAAACCAGACTTCCGGACTCAACGTAAAATCGCCAAACATGAATTCTCCACTAAAGGGCGCCGAATGGCTCATCAAAACAAGCCTTCCAGCCGACACCTTCATCCCAGAAGACTTCAACGAAGAACAGTTGATGGTAAAAGAAATGTGCGCTGCCTTCCTGGATACGGAAGTGCTGCCGGTTATTGATCGCATCGATAAGATGGAACAGGGACTGATGCCATCGCTGGTGGTAAAAGCAGGTGAGCAGGGATTGCTCGGCGCTTCTATACCCGAAGCATTCGGTGGATTGGGCAAGGACTTCATCACTTCCACTCTTGTGAATGAGGGATTGGGAGGTGGATTCTCCTTCTCCGTGGCAGTGGCGGCCCATACGGGTATCGGCACATTACCGATTCTGTACTTTGGTACGGAGGCACAGAAACAGAAGTATGTGACCAAACTGGCTACCGGCGAATGGAAGGGAGCTTACGGTCTTACAGAACCGAATAGCGGCTCTGATGCCCTTGGTGCCAAGACTACAGCCAAGCTGAGTGACGATGGCAAGCATTATATCTTAAATGGACAGAAATGCTGGATCACCAATGGTGGTTTTGCTGATGTATATACCGTATTCGCTAAAGTGGATGGAGATAAGTTCACCGGCTTTATCGTGGAAAGAGGTTTTGAAGGATTCACACAAGGTCCGGAAGAACATAAGATGGGTATCAAAGGATCGAGTACGGTACAACTCTATTTCCAGGACTGCAAAGTTCCGGTAGAGAATGTACTGGGAGAAATTGGCAAGGGCCATATCATCGCCTTCAATATCCTGAATATCGGTCGTCTGAAATTATGTGCTGCCGCATTGGGTGGTGCCAAGCGTACCGCTTCCCTCTCCGTTGTATATGCGAATACCCGTGAGCAGTTCAAACAACCTATTGCCAATTTCGGAGCCATCAAGAACAAGCTGGCAGAAATGGCCATCCGTATGTGGGTGTGCGAAACAGCATTATATCGCGCCAGCAAATGGATCGATGATAAGGAACATGAATTATTGAATGCCGGCAAGCCTTTCAATGAAGCCTTGCTTGGAGCTGCCGAAGAATATGCTATCGAATGTGCGATACTGAAAGTGTATGGTAGCGAAGTATTGGATTTTGTAGTGGATGAAGGCGTACAGGTTCATGGTGGCAATGGTTATAGCGACGAATACCTGGTATCAAAAGCCTACCGCGATAGCCGTATCAACCGCATCTACGAAGGCACCAATGAAATCAACCGTCTGCTTACAGTAGATATGGTATTGAAACGCGCCATGAAAGGTAAATTGGATCTGATGGGTCCTGCAATGGCCGTACAGAAAGAACTTATGAGCATACCCGATTTCGGAGCAGGGGATGATGAAGCCTATGCTGCTGAGCAGAAGCTGGTAGCTAATTTCAAGAAAGCCATCCTGATGACAGCTGGTGCTGCCGTACAGAAGCTGATGATGAAAATAGAAAGCGAGCAGGAAGTGCTGATGAATATCGCCGATATGGCCATCGAGACTTTCAATGCAGAAAGCGCTTTGTTACGATTGATGAAACTTAGTGCAAGCAGGGGAGAAGGGGCAGTAGCTTATGAAAAAGCTATTGTACAAACCTATCTGTATGATGCTGCTGACCGTATCAACAAGTATGGTAAAGATGCTATCAATGCTTTTGCTGATGGTGACGAGCAACGGTTCATGTTATTAGGATTGAAGCGTTTCACCAAGGCGGCTTCATTCAATAGTAAGGAAGCGAAGCGATATATCGCGAACAAGTTATTATCTGAGAATAAGTATCCGCTTTAGAGATAAGACGAGAAATCCCACCAAGGAACCCTGCAGAGAGATTTGTGGGGTTTTCTTTATAATACAGTGGCCGGGAAAGCGGTAAAACGGGAAGGGGAATAATACAAATACAATTTGTTGTTTAAATAGAGGCAATAACAAGGGCGGTAGTGTTTATACTTCCAAGTGAATACAATTAGTTAAACTCTCGCCGTCACCCCTGCGAAAGCAGGGGTCGCCAAAATTCCAAATTCAAATTATAGGTCTTTATTTGGTAGTTAAACCAAATATAATAGTGATTGTATTCTCCTTTTTCTCCTTTGACCTCCTAGCATTGTATTTCTTCTCGTCTTCTCGATTATCACCTAGTCTCTGCGATTAAAAATCACGAATAAGCGATTGAGATGGTAGTGTATGCGAAAATCGGATTGTCCTAACGACAATACAAAAAGTATATCTTTAGTTCGTTGATTATCAATGTTGATATTTTTTTGAGGAGTGCGTGTAATAGCATAAATTTATGAGTTAGTGGCAACCCAGAAAACAGTCAACGATAGTAATGAAATTTGAATTAAAGACATATAACAGAAACACACCTGACCAAGAACTATTGGACGACCTTAAAAATGTTGCGTTAAGACTTGGTAGAGAAAAAATTACCAGAAGTGAGTATGATGGGAACGGAAAATTTAGTTCAGGCACATTTGAAAGGCGATTTGGAAATTGGAGTAAATCGTTAGAAAAAGCAGGTTTACAAATAAATGTTCAGCGTAATATTTCAGACTTAGAACTATTTGAAAACATAGAAGAAGTGTGGCTTCAACTCGGACGACAACCATTCTATAAAGAAATTAAACAACCACTTTCGAAATACTCGACTTTCCCCTATGAAAAACGATTTGGTTCTTGGTTAAAAGCGCTTGAAGCCTTTGTTGAGTTTATTAATGCTGATGACAAGCAAAAAGCGGGAACTGAAACTGACATTTCTGATGAAATACCGAAAACCGATATTGAGTTTAAGCATAAAACAAAAAGACAACCAAGTGAAAGATTGAAAGTGCAAGTTTTAATGAGAGATGGGAATAAGTGTAGATTATGTGGTTTGACGGTTACAGGGGACAACATTCACTTCGACCATATCAAACCTTGGTCAAAGGGGGGAGAAACAGTATTAGAAAATATACAAGTATTGTGTGAAGTTCATAATCTTGCAAAAGGGAATTTGGATTATGAGCCATAATAAAAACAAAAGGGAGCCACTAGCAGCACCCACAAGAAATTGGCGGTTTAGTGGTTAAATGAAGATTTTTGCTTCGCATCAAGTTCAGTGCTGGCAGACAATTTTCGTCTCCGAAATCGCCAACTTCTTGTAGCTACAAAACGTTAGTGGCAATACAACCGACATGAAATCTAAATCGAAGAAATTAGACCAATATTTAACCCATAACATTGATGATTACAAATCGATTCAAAAATTCCTTAAGAGATCTGCACCAATAATTGGATATATTGTTCACAGATTCAACACCTTGGAAGAGTGTTTGAATATTACTATTTGCCAATGGATCAACTCAAGGTCAGACACAATGGGACTTCTCGTTATACACAAAATGACTTACTCATCGAAAGTTGATCTGCTTAACAGAATAAGTACTCAATTTAAAAATGACACAGGCAGAGAAATTAAAATTCAGAAGAAGCTTATTTCAAATTTAAAGGAAACTGGAAGATTGAGAAATGCAGTTGTACATGCAGAATGGGAAAATACAGACTTTGAAGGATATACTCATGTCAACATTAAAATAAACGAGTCTGGCATTAACCAAGAATATTTGCAATTCGATGAGACTTCACTAAAAAGTATACTAGACCTCATAAACAATACAATAGACTTATTTGAAAATTATTGGGATGAGACCTAAAATACTGCCACTAACATTGGTATTGCCAATAGTGGGGCTGGACTTTAGAGCAATCAGCAGCGGTAATTCTGTTGTACTGCGGTTTGGGGCTTTACGAATAAAGCCCAACTTTAGTTCTTAATATTTAAAATTTATGAAAAAGCCAGGCAGTTGTTCCGGGCGGACGAATATAATTTCCCCACCATCGGCAATACCTGCTCGTTAGTGGCAATTATATCGGACACACCAAAATAATTATGAGACATTTTATAATCTTGACCTTTATTTCTGTTTTGCTTTCCAACTGTAACAACTCTAAGCTTGACAAAAAAGTAAATAATGACACAACTCACATTTATCCAACAATAAGTTACCTTGACATAAAACTTGACTCTAATGGACAACTTCCTTCTAACCCATACATTTTAGAATTTACAAAAGGAAAAAAAACGGTTGTGTTTTGTGGAGTAACTCATTTGACAAATGATTCAGACATAGAAAATCCAATGTTCAAAAAAATTGAACAAAAATTCTTTGCTTTCAAACCTGAAATTGCAATTAATGAAGGTGGCGACATCTCAAATAAAGTTTACAGTTCAAGACAAGACGCTTTAATAAAGGATGGTGAAATTGGGCTAACTAAAATATTAAGTGATAGTTTAAAAATAAAAACAATTGACGGTGACCCAACAGTTCACTTTGAATTTCAAGAATTACTTAAAACATATTCAAAGGGAGAGCTTTTGGTTTATATCGTTACTGAACGTCTTATGTGGGGACTTAAAGGGCAACGCATTTCAGACAATTCAGAAATCGAAAAAAGGTATGAAGCATTTGTTGAGAATTACATCATTAAAAAAGGTGGAATAACACTTACAAAAACTGAACAGAGTTTTGGTTTTTATAAATCAAATTACGAACAGCTATTAAAACGACCTTTTGAAATTTCGGAACTTGAGCCAACAAATCCGTTTGAACCTAATGGAAAGTTTCAAAAAATTGGCAGGGTTTCAAAAGAAATAAGAGACCAGTTTTTAATAAACACAGTTGACACTTTATTAAACTCTAATGACAAAATATTCATTGTTTTTGGTGGTTGGCATTTATTGACCTGCAAACCAGGACTTGAAGAAGTTATCAATCGAAAGAGAGAATAACTGCCACTAACATTGGTATTTGGAAAAGCTGGGCGGACGTAAGCCGTGTTTCAACTTTTTGTTTTTCAATTTAGCTTCATATCCGGCAGACGAATAACTATTTAGCTATGTGCAAATCATCAACTTTTATTTATAAATTTAGCTTCAGGTAGTCTGGTCGGACGGAAGTCTATTTCCCAGCCTTCGCAAATACTTTCCCGTTGTACGCAACCCTATTTGATAATTTCGTTCACCTTCAAGTGACTAGAAATTCAAGCCAAAGTCTCTAATACCCCACCGCACATTGCAGCACATTTGCAAGGCACACAAAACCCAACGCACAGAAGCCAACCTTGCAAAAGAGCTGCAATTTCCAACACACGGCAAACAGTCTTTTAATTCAGGCAGACAAAATACAAAAAGGCAAAAACTGAAAAACCGCCTGACGGCAGCTTTTCTGTTTTTATGTATTCACACTTTAAGCATACTATGAAAACCCTCAATATCGCTTACCTTACAAATTCAATCTTTCTTCAAAATTGACACAGTAAATTTGCCCCATGAAATTGTTGCTCATAGAAGATGAAAAGGAACTTGCCCTAAGTATTCAAAAATACTTAACAGACAAAGACTTTGTTTGCGAATGGGTTAACAATGCAAAAGCGGCAATTGATAAAATTTCCATTTACGACTACGATTGCATTTTAATTGACCTCATGTTGCCAGACGGCAATGGTTTTGAAATCTTAAAAGAAATAAAAGACCAAAACAAAACAGAAGGAATAATAATCATTTCGGCAAAGGAAACTTTAGAAACAAGAATAGAGGGTTTTAATCTTGGTGCAGATGATTATCTCACAAAGCCATTTCATTTATCCGAATTGTTGGTAAGGGTTCAGGCATTGATAAGAAGAAAAAACTTTAAAGGAAGTAATATTGTTTCTTTCAATGAAATCCACATTGATATTCTTTCAAAGACAGTAAAAGTCAATAACAATAAAATTGAAATTACTAAGAAAGAAATTGATTTGTTGCTTTACTTAATCGGAAACGAAAACAGGGTATTATCTAAAAGTGCTATTGCCGAACATTTATCAGGCGACATGGCAGATATGTTGGATAACCACGACTTTGTATATGCACACATCAAAAACTTGAAAAAGAAATTGAACGATGCAGGAAGTGGGGATTACATTAAATCAGTTTATGGCTTAGGCTACAAATGGAAAAATGAATAAAAAACTTTTAAATAAAACACTAAAGACCTATCTGATTTATTCCGTGTTGATTTTAATTATATCAGCACCATTATTTTATTATGCCACAAAGAGGCTTTATACAAAAGAAGCAGACGACACGTTATTATTACACAAAAAAGAATATTTAAAATATACTGCATCAACTTTAAAATATACCGATATACCTCTTTGGAACAGATTTAACCGTAATGCAAAAATTGACAGCATAAAGCAGGTAACCAAAGACACACTTTTTTTTAGTTCCTATTATGATACTTTAGATGCAGAAATTGAACCTTACAGAGAACTGAATTTTCCTATTAGTATACAAGGCAAACCATACACCTATTCCGAAAGAATTAATTTAGTAGAAACCGAAGACCTTTTAAAAAATATTGCAATTTTGTTTTTTGCAATTATTTCAATTTTACTCTTTGGCTTGTTCTTTATCACAAAAAAAATTTCCTCAAATCTCTGGAAGCCCTTTTATAAAACACTTCAACAAATAGAAAGTTTTGAAATTGACAAAACCAAACAGCCCGACTTTGCCGAAACAGATGTAGAAGAATTTAACCGTTTAAATACCAGCATACAAAAGCTGATTGAAAGAAATACAGTCATTTACAAAAGCCAGATACTCTTATCCAGCGGTCTAATGTTACCCAAGAGCAATCAGAAATTTTAGGTTCATTAAATGAGAATGTTTCCCGTTTAAACCGATTGAATAAAAACCTGTTATTGCTTTCTAAAATGGAAAATGATAGTTACAGCGATAAACAAACTATTTCATTAACTAATTATATCCGAAAAAATTTTAACTTTTTTACCGAACAGGCAAAAGCAAAGTCGTTGATTATAAAAATGGAACTTCAAAAGGATTTTGAAATAAAATCAAATCCTGTATTAGCCGAGGTACTCATAAGCAACCTGTTTTTAAACGCAATAAAGCATAATATAGAAGGTGGCCAAATAAACATTGCCATGCAGGAAAACAAACTTGTTTTTTCAAACAGCGGACAACCCAGCCCTTTAAACAAAGATAAGTTATTCAAAAGATTTTCTAAATCAAATCCTTCCGAACAAGGCACAGGTTTAGGTTTATCCATCGTTAAGAAAATCGCAGACATTAATAATTGGACGGTTGCCTACAATTATGAAAATAATCTTCATTCTTTTTCCATTCTATTCTAAAATTCAATCTTTCTTCTAAATCATGTAGCAGCTTTGCTATATCTTTTTTAATTCACTAAAAATAATAACAATGAAAAAGACAGCAGTAACAATGGTAGTAATGCTTTTTGCAACACTCACCTTTGCACAAAAAATGCAGGAAAAAAATGTACCTGCCAATGTAAAATCTACTTTTAAAAAAAAGTACCCAACAGCTACAGCAGTAAAGTGGGACAAACAAGGTGAAAAGTACGAAGCAAGTTTTGACCTTAATAATACAGATAATTCTGTTTTAATGGATGCACAAGGCAACATTATTGAAACCGAAGTTGAAATTGAATTGACCCAGTTACCAAAAGGTATTTTGGATTATGTAAAAACGCATTATGGAGGTAAGCAAGCAAAAGAAGGAGCTAAAATTACCGATGCAAAAGGCATAGTAACCTACGAAGTAGAAATTAAAGAAATGGATTTGATTTTTGACAACAACGGAAAATTTATTAAAGAATTAAAAGGGTAATTTAAAAGGAACAACAATGCGGATAAAAATCAGTTTAATATTTTCATTACTTATATGTACGGTTTCAATGTTACAGGCTCAAACTTCGTCAGTAACAGTATCAGGCATGATGAAAGGCAAAGCGGATAAAACCGCTTTGCCTTTTGTAAACATAGTATTGAAAACAGAAAAAGACAGTGCTTTTGTTACAGGCACAGTAAGTAATGAAGAAGGAAGGTTTACATTAACCAATATAAAATCGGGTAATTATGTTTTGCAACTTTCTTACACAGGCTTTACATCAAAATCACAAACAGTTTTAGTTGGTACACTAAGTTCCTTCTTAGACCTCGGCACAATAGAGTTACAACAAGATGCAAAACAGTTGCAGGAGGTTGTTGTCAGCTCAAAGCAAAATGATGTAAGTAACAAGATGGATAAAAAAACTTATTCAGTTGCTTTAAACATCAGTCAAAGCGGAGGTTCAGTTTTACAGACTTTAAAAAATTTACCAGGCGTAACCACCAGCCAGGATGGAAAAGTAGAATTGAGAGGCAGTGATAAAGTAGCCATTTTAATTGATGGCAAACAAACTGCTTTAACAGGCTTTGGCAGCCAAACAGGGTTAGACAATATCCCTGCATCAGCCATTGAAAGAATTGAAATCATAAACAATCCATCAGCTAAATATGATGCCAACGGCAACGCAGGTATCATTAATATTATCTACAAAAAAAATAAACAGCAAGGCTTTAATGGCAAAATTGGCTTTACAACTGGTGTAGGTGCATTGTGGCAGAAAAAGGAAAATTTGCCAACTATCCGACCTCAATATCAGGCAACGCCTAAAATCAATCCTTCACTTTCATTAAACTATCGAAAAAATAAAATAAATGCGTTTTTACAAGCCGATTGGTTATACACAGAGACTCTCAATAAAAATGAATTTGTAACCAGAACTTTTAACGATGGTACAGTTATTAACCAGCAAACAAAGCGAAACAGAAACACTCATTTTGTTACTACAAAAGCTGGAATTGACTGGAACATCAATACTCAAAATACATTAACAATTTCTGGCTTGTTTGGTATTGAAAAAATAATTGACCGTGGCGACCAGCCATTCTTTAACAAAGATTTTTCTAACAGGCTTCGCCTTTGGCAGTTTTTAGAAGATGAATTAAAAACTACTGCTGTTGCATCAGCAGCCTTTCAGCATAAATTTAAACAGGCAGGGCATTTATTGAATATCGCTTTCAATTATACTTTTCACAGAGAAGATGAGAAATATAATTTTGTAAATACCTTACCGACTTATACAGGTTTAGATTCTTTCAAATTATTATCAGACGAACATGTTGCTGATTTTAATATTGATTATGTAAAACCATTAAAGCATGGACGAATTGAAGGCGGCGTAAAGTTTCGTTACAGGGACATTCCTACCAATATGCAATTCAAACCGGGGTTCAATTCGCCTTTAGACACCAACGCAGGTGGAGCAGCAACATACACAGAATTTATTCCTGCGGTTTATGGCAACTACGTTTATGAAAGCAAAAAGATAGAAGCTGAAATTGGTTTAAGAGTTGAATATGTGGATTTACAATACAAGGTAAACCCAAATCACAACACTTATAAAAGTGACGGTTACAATTACACACAGCCGTTTCCTAATATGAGGTTGGCTTATAAAATAAACGACCAAAATAAAATTTCATTATTTTATAATCGCAGAGTTGACAGACCAAATGAAGTGGACATTCGTATTTTTCCAAAATATGATGATGCTGAAATTATAAAAGTTGGTAACCCAGAACTTCGTCCACAGTTTACCAATTCTTATGAGTTAGGTTATAAAACCACACTGAAAAAAGGTTATTTTTATTCCGCACTTTATCATCGCAGCACAGAAGGGACTATTACTAGAATAGCAACGCAAGTTCCACCAAGCACTTTAATTTATACAGTATTTCAAAATGCAGGTCATAGCAGTAATACAGGTGTAGAAATGGTTTTTCAACACGACATTTCAAAAGTCGTTTCATTCAATACCAATGTAAATGTGTATCAAAATACTATTGACGCTTTTACCGTAGAAAATAAATATCCTGTACCGTCAATTTACACAGCTACAAAAGAACGGTTTACATCAGGTAATATAAAACTGAATGGTATTTTTCATTTAACCAAACAAACAGACATACAAGTTACCAGCATTTACTTAGCTCCTGACATTATACCACAAGGCAAAATAGGTACAAGATTTTCTGTAGACATGGGAATAAAAAAGAAAATACAAAAAAGCAAAGGAGAACTATTTTTTAATGCCAGCGATATTTTTAATACGTTAAATATAAAGAAAGAATTAAATGGTAACGGCTTTAAACTAGCCAGCACCGACTATTACGAAACACAGGTTTTCAGGTTAGGTTATAGTTATAAGTTTTAAGTAGCTTTCGTTAAGCAACTCAAGGTTAGACACAGACCAACAATTGACAAAGCGTTTTTGAATTGATAATAGAAAACTCTAACAAGCCGACGCTGCAAGTCAGGCACATGGTCAGGCACACAAACCCACTGCACAGAAGCTAACCTGCCCAAGAGCCTGCCTTGCCCTACACACGGCAACCAACATGCGGTGCGACAAAAACCCACATTATAGATGACCACGGAGAAAGGGTATGCGTACAACAGGGGGTTTGCCAAAATACGGGCTGACTGAAGTTATCTTCGGCTTTTTGTAATTCAATTGTGCTTCATTTCCAGCTGGACAGTATCAATTTAGCTTTTTGTTGTTATCTTCATCTTCAGTTTTTCAATCATCATCGGTTCCAGGCAGACCGAATACTAATTCCCATACTTCTGCAAGCCTTGCCCGTTCAATTCCCTACTACCGGTAGAGGGATGAACTCCAACTTCCTGAGCAATCCGTTTTTGTTTCATTCCTGCCTTAAGAAAGGCTTGAATCTGATACCTTTGTACCAAATTGAGTTGTTTGTATTTTTGAGACATAAGCAATCCAAAGATTGCACTAATCAATTGAACACAGCAACAATACATTGAGGGTTCAGGCAGAAACCGAACACATGGATATTTATGGAATAATTGATTCCTTGCGAAAAAATACCGGTAATAATGATTTACTCAAAAAGTTGGCGGATATATTAGAAAAGCATGTTCGTTTTGAAGAACGGGAACTTTTTAATTATTTACAGGCAAATGTTCCTGAAAGTACATTGTTAGAAATTGCCTCTTTATTAAGATCAAGAAAACACGAACCAGATAGTGCGTGGAGTGACGCATTCCGGGAAAGTTTCCGTTGCTATATGGACCTCCAGGCAAGTTATGATCCAGTAGAAAATAATTTTGATTATGAAATACTTTATCTTTTTAAGCATACTGACGATCGGCTACTCAATTTTTAAGTTGCCAAAAAATGAATCCATCGATACAGTTGAAATTTCGCAACAACTGTCAGATGAATTTGTAAATCCCCCTATGACATACAGGCCAGGTGCTTTCTGGTGTTGGTTGAATGGAAATATGACGGCTACTTCTATTACCAGGGATTTGGAGGCCATGAAATCCAAAGGAATGAACAGGGCTGAAATATGGGATGTGGCAGCTATTCATAATCCATCTTTTATTCCAGCCGGGGGTGAATTTCTTGGAAACGAATCCGTAAGCCTGATAAAACATGCGATAGCAGAAGGGAAAAGATTAAAAATGAGTATTGGCATTGTTGCCTCAAGCGGGTGGAATGCCGGCGGATCATGGGTTACACCTGATTGGGCATCCAAGAATCTCTATTTCTCGAAGGTGGATATATCAGGACCGCAGGCCCTCTCCATTGACCTGCCATTTCCAAAATTCCCTGAAGGTTGCCCAATGAAGGACGAGCATACACCTGTTTTCTACAAGGATGTTTCGGTACTGGCTGTTCCTTATAACGCAAACAAGAATATCAGCGACGTTTCCCAAGTAATACGTCTTAACACTTTATTTAAGAATGGTAAACTGGAATGGAATGTTCCTGAAGGGAAATGGACCATTCTTAGGTTTGTTTGTTCAAACAATGGCCAGCAGCTGATTGTTCCTTCCCCCAATTCTAATGGATTGTTTATTGATTTTTTTGACCCCAATGCTACTAAACGACATTTAAAACATTTTATGGACCGGCTTGGTGTAACTCCCGAAAATTCGCCCGAAGCCGGTCTGGCCTATTTTGAATTCGACAGTATGGAACTTGCTGAAGGTACTCCATGGACTGACTCATTTCCCTCCATTTTTTTGGGGAGACGGGGATATGATCTGGAGAGATATTTACCCATACTTGCGGGATGGGACATCAGGAATAGTTCCGACCGCTTTCGTTACGATTTCAATGAAACAGTTAGCGACCAGCTTATTTATAGTCATTATCAAACAGGTACTGAATTCCTGAAGAAATATAATGCTAAGCTGGTTTCTGAATCCGGCGGTCCGGGCGCACCTGTTTGGAATACCTGTCCGGTTGACGCGCTGAAAGCATTGGGAGCAGTCTCCGTTCCAAGAGGTGAATTTTGGATCCAGCATCGAAATATGTTTTTAATTAAAGAGGTATCAAGCGCTTCCCACATATATGGGAAAAAAATTGTGGATGCTGAGTCTTTTACAACCTGGAGAAGATGGAAAGATTCACCCTTTGATTTGAAAAAAGTTGTAGACCGGGCATTTTGTGAAGGGCTCAACAATATTACCTTCCATACTTTCGCGAGTACAAATCCGGAAGATGGCTTCCCGGGCAGAACCTATCATGCGGGTTATGATATGAACCCCGGTACCACATGGTGGTCCAAATCTAAACCCTTTATGGATTATCTGTCCCGCTGCAGTTTTTTGTTGCAGCAAGGATTATTTGTGGCAGATGCCTGTTACTATTACGGTGACCAGACCCCGAATTTCTTCCCGCTTTTTCATGATGTTCCTGAAAAACCCCGAATCAAAGGCCTGGGCAAAGGGTATGATTTTGATGTAGTAAACACAGATGTCATCCTGAACAGGATGTCGGTTAAGGATGGCCGGTTGGTTTTGCCGGATGGTATGAGTTATTCCATATTGATACTACCAGACCAGGTGCATATGACAATGGAAGTGCTGGAAAAAATAACGAAACTCGTAAAAGCAGGTGCTACAATTGTAGGGCCTCGTCCTGAAACGGTTCCAGGTTTGAATAATTGGGAAAAGAAAAATGTGGCCCTGAAACATCTCTCCGGAGAATTATGGGGAGCCTCAGATGGCAAAAAAGTCTTTGAAAATATCTATGGGAAAGGGAAGGTAATATGGGGCCTTTCTGCTGATGAGATATTGAGGCGAAAATCAATCGAGCCCGATTTTAGCTTTACAGGGGCTTCGGAAATTGATTATATTCATCGGACCACTGAAATGGGAGAAATCTATTTTTTGAGAAATGAAAGCGAAGAGAGCGTAAAAACGATGTGCAGGTTCAGGGTAAAAGGAAAATACCCGGAAATATGGGATGCGTCAACAGGCGCCATTTCCCGTGTTGCAGTTTATACCCAGGAGAAACAGGTGACAAGTTTTGAAATAGAACTTCCTCCTCACGGTTCCACATTTGTCGTTTTCACTAATAATAGCCGAATTAAGCTGCCTGCTGTTGCAGCGATAAAGAAAGGGACAACAGAAACAATAATTTCGGGTCCCTGGAAGGTAAGTTTTCCGCCGAATTGGGGCGCTCCACCATCAGTTGTTTTCGACCAATTAATTTCCTGGACAGAATCAAAAGATACCGGAATAAAATACTTTTCCGGAACGGCTGTATATCATAATTCTTTCAACGTTACTGTTGGAGCGGGCAAGAAAGTAATAATGCTTAACATGGGGGAACTCCGGGATGTTGCAGAGGTTTTTATAAATGGGAAATCTGCAGGGATCTTATGGAAAAAACCTTACCAGGCAGATATCAGCCAATTGGTTCAGCCCGGCATGAATGATCTCAAGATAGAGGTAGTTAATATGTGGATTAACCGGGTTACCGGCGATATGCTACTGAACCCGAAAGATCGGTTCACCAAAACGAATCAGACTTATATGAAATCAGAAGTGTGGCCAGGGGGTGATGAAACGTTCAGGATTCAGACTGCTGGATTACTGGGCCCGGTTACGGTAATAGAAAAATAGCGTTTTGGTCCAAGGGATATCTGAAAGTAATCAATCTCTGTATTAACCCTTTGGATAGGCGAGTGCCAGAACCGTGAATGGTAAGAAGGTAAAGTGCCTGGACCAGTTTGGAGGATAAAAAAGAAAAGGCAATTCCTGTAGCGGCGGAGGATGATTCATGTGACCCGATTCCCTTTTTAAAAAACCACATAGTAACTATTTTTGTTATTCGGATTGTCCTAACGACAATACAAAAAGTATAATTGCAAGTAGTTGATAACGAATTTTATTTTTTTTTGTAAACTTATATCTAATAGCATCAATCGTAGAGTTGGCTGTCATTTTATGGAGACATTCCGTTCAACAATAATCATAGTATTTTTTACAGCATTTGCTTCTTGCGACAACTCAAATAAGTCAGACAGAGTAATTGCTAAAACCGACGCAGAAGAAGTATATGCAAAAGAGCCCAATGATAGTTCAGACTATAAACTTCTAAAACATGGTTTATACTTAAGCAAAAGTGGACAACTTTGCGAAAGAAAACTTGCTTCTGCAAAAGGGACTAACTGCAATTGCTTATTTGAAGTTTATTATGACAGTTTATTTAAAATTTATACTGACGATACAATAATTGAAAAACCTCTTAGAACGGTCATTGATATTAGTTCATTCGTTTGGCTTGACTCCATCGAATATTCTAAAGACAGAAACAAAGTTTATTACTTTCACGGTAATTCAGACGGCGGTAGCAGAGTGATTGTTGACAAAGCCGACCCTGTGACTTTCAAAAGACTTTGTGAATATCGGTGGGGCATTGACAAGAATAATATTTTTTATAAAGATGATATAGTTGAGGGTGTTGACCTAAAACATCTTCAAGTGCTTTATCCGCCAGACACATCTGACCATTTCATTCAGTATATAAAAGACGACAAAAAAGTTTTTTATGAGAATGAAATTGTAAAAGGTGCAGACGCAAAAACATTTAAGGTCGTAAGTGGACAGAAATGGGAAGCCGAAGATAAAAACTATAAGTACGAGGCGGGAAGACGACAAGAGTAGAAAAACGAACAGCCAACATGGGGTTTTATGCAAGTTGGGCTTGACAAACGTAACTTCAGCAAATTGCAATGCAAGGCATTGGTTCGGGCTGGACAAACATCGCCGAGCATTTGTTCTTAGCTTCATCAAAATATTTTTAATAGGCAGCGATTCGGGCAGACACAATTCTAATTCCCAACCTGCATAAAGCCCTGCTCTTTATGGGCAACCCGGCAATAGGGTAAGTTACCATTGACAATTTTAAATTAATGGATAAAATAAACTTGCAAAGTCATTTTAAAATATCCTCTTAATTTAATGAAGCTCAGTCAAAAGACTATTTCTTCAATGGATACTTTAAATCTATAGTTTGCTAAGTATATTTAGTATGTGAACTATATAACATTTCTCCTGAATTGTGTAATATTTTCCCTGTAAAATCATTGATCTTTATTCATGAAGCTTAAATACTCATTAAAGTAGTAGAAAAAAAATTTATGAATAATATATTTAGAGGTTTAATTGCAGGTTACGGTGCAAAAAAATTAGGCGGTGGTTGCTTTGGTACTGTTATAGTTTTTATTATCATCTGGGTATTACTTAAGAACTGCTAAAATCTTCTCTGATATAAAAAGAATTAATTCCTCAATTCCTTTTTTGGGCCCCCAATTTTTTGAAGACCTCATTTTTCATAGTCAAAAATTTCTAAAAATATTGTCCAGCTAAAACGAGACCGATAATTTTACTTGCCATCTTTCTTTGATATTCGCCAAGATAGTTAGGTAAGGGCTGCCCATAACAAGTAGTTTGCCAAAAGTGTGGCTGGACAAACTAACATCAACAAAGTACAAAACCGGGCATTGGTTCGGGCAGACACAACTCTATCGAACTTTAGTGCTTAACTTTAACTAATCAATTTTATCATCAGACGTTCGGGCGGACACAATACTAATACTACACCTTCGGCAAGCTCTGTACGTTAACACCAATTATATGACGACACTGTTAGACGAAGATAATTTCCTGAAAATTCAACTTTTGTCCTATGACAGACCAACTGCTCTGACAGAACGGTTTTATTTTCTCGAAATGTTGACTTTACTGGCAACCACACTTTTATCTCAGGACAAAAAAATCGTTTCAGCTAAAATCGTTGCATACACAGAACAAAACAAATATTTGGGTGAGAATACAACGAAGAGCTTTAAAACCATCGGTGACTTCAATAGCTTTTTCTTAAACAATTCTGACTATTACATTCACAACTGCCACATTGAATTGGAGGACGGATTAAATCTGAGTAGCCACGATGACGGAGAAGTTTCAATTGAATTTCCAATTTATAGTTCAAATTCAGTTTTTGTAGACAGTATTTTCGACAAGTATAACCTAGACAAAAATTTAATTGAAACACTAAAAAGTAAACCTGGACATTTTATTGCTATTGACAAGCAAAATATTATAATTGGGGACTTTGAGGATTTTGACGACTACATAGAAAATGGACGGGGATGAATAATAACTGGTGCTAACAAGGAGATTGCTGCTATGTGGGCTGACGAATAAGTTCTCATTTTTTTGTTCTGTATCGGCGGCGGTTCCAGCTTCCGAAATTCTAGTGAGCTATTATTCTTACCTTTAACTTCAGTAATTATATTGGGCTTCCGTTCTGGCAGATTAATATAAATGCCAGCCTAGCAGTAAGCCCTGAGCATTATATGCAACGATAAAATGACACATCCTACACTATTTATTGCATTACTTTTTGGACTGTTTTCGTGTGGACAAAACTCAAATTACAAGAAAGCTCAAACAGACGCTAATACAAAACCAGTATTGTCAAAAGAAGTATGGACTGTTTATGCAAAGCGGGACACTGTATTCCATGTTAAAAGGCTTTTATCTACTGACACAGGTTTGACTTTACTTTCTTATGACATTAATACATCAAAACCTGAAGAAGCGTCACAATATTTCTTAAGCGCCAAGACAGTTGCAAGTGAAAATGAAGCAGCTACAATAAAATCTCAAAGCATATCTTTTCGTTGGATACCTTTTAAAACGACTCCAACTTTATTTGTTCAAATTGTGGCTTCTGCATTTAAAGACGAAATGGAGGCCCTTAACGTTCGACAACACATTGAACAAAAAATTGAAATTGCACTACAAGAAAAAGGACTTGGTAAATGGACAGCTGGAGATTTAGGTCCAGGTGGAGCGAATATGCTTTTTGAAGTTTCAAATATTGACAATGCAATTTCTATAATTCTTGAAGTGCTTTCTAAAGCAGGATTGGACAAGAAAACAATTATTGGCAGACGCATTAATACAGAAGCGGCAGATTGGTTTTATGAAGTAGTATATCCCAATAATTTTAACGGCGTGTTCCTAACTATGTAGACACATTGCTGCACGTAAAAGGGAGTTTGGCGTTATTGAGGCAGGATGATCGAGCAATCGGCTTTAGTTCGCTACCAGCTTTTGTTTTGGTTCGACGTTAGATATTTCGCTTTACTTCTTTATCTTCAAATTTTAGAATAACATTGGGCTTCAGTTGTTGGCTTAAAATTCTTAAATATCCCTACAACGCCAAGCCCTGTTCGTTGGTAGCCATTTTAAATGAAAGACACTCTTAAATATATCAGGCTAGGTTTTTATGATAACTTCAAAGGTTATGACACTTTGTTAATTTCTGTAGACATTAATGGATTGCTTGAAATTGAAAATGCGTTTCTTAAACTTTCTAATGGGATTGAAAGCTTTGACTTTTCTACACTTTCACTTTTAGACACAAAATACAAAGTAGGTGTAAAAGCTTACAACGACACAAACAACTATGGACTTACCAAAATTGACACAGGGAAATTTGAGTGGCGACTTACAAGTTTTTTATGGAATCAGTTTAGAGAAATGACGACAGAATTATGCCAAAAGGGTAATGGGGGACATCATTTTTTGGACTTCGAATCAAATTATTTCAATAAGGAAGAAAACTATATTGACGTAGACAGTTTGCAGGTAGTATTATCTTTGGACGAATATCCATTGAGTTTTTGGCAAGAACATTTCGCAAGATGCAACAGTTGATCTTATTACAATTATTTTAGTCTAAGAAAAGTGGCTACCATCAAGAGGGTTCCTGCTATGCTGACTGATGGAATATCTATGTTCTGTTGAACACCCTTCAGCTATATAGCCATCTTGCCATATTTATAATCAGCATTTTCAGTAAATTGAGCATAGGTAATTCTATTGAGCTTTGCGAGCCAGGCTGACGATTTCCAAATGCCCAGCACAACAGCAAGCCCTGAACGTTTTGTGCCATATTATGACAACCCTACAATGAGAGAACTTATCCTAACCATAAATGAAATTGTAAAGTTTGGACTTCAACCAAATTTGACAGTAACTGACAAAGAAAAAATGTTGGAAAAAGACCTTGTAAAAATTTACAACCTTTACTTTGACATAGAATATGACTTTGACGAAACTGACTATCCCGACTTTGACAAAGCAAATCTTCCAAACATTCGACAAAACATAGAAAGCAACTTTAAAGACTTTGGTTTTTACAAAACAATTCTTGATATTAACAACACTGACAACTTACAAGACAATGCAATTGGTGATGCAGTTGACGACTTGAGCGACATAATAATAGACCTTTTAGAAATTAAATGGAGAATAGAGAACAATAGTTTGGCAGACGGACTTTGGTTTTTCCAACTATCATTTTATAGTCATATGCAACAGCACATACTTGATCTGTTAAACTATATGAAACAAAAATATGGTTAAGACAAAAAATCGCTTTGTTAATATTATTTATTGGCTTGCCATTATTGGTACAGACCTTTTTGTTTATATAGTTTTAGGGCTTTTACTTATGGGCTATGACGACAACTATGATAGTTCAAAAGGTGAGTATTGGAGTTTGGCGAGTATGAACTCAACTGAAAAAATTATTTATTTAGCCTTCATGACCTGGAATGTAATAAACATTATCGGATTGATTTACATTGGACACAGATTTTACAAGCGAACAAAATGCGGCACATAGCATTGGTTTTTGCAAAAGCTTGGCGGACGGAAGCTGTGTTTCAATTGTTGTTTTTCAATTTATCTTTATAATCGGCAGGATGTTATTAATTTAGCTATATTCAAATCTTCATTTTTTATTTATAAATTTAGCTTCAGGTAGTCGGGCAGATGGAGGTCATTTTCCCTCACTTCGGAAGCTCTGCTCGTTAGCTGCCAAAATTACGAACACCTTACGGACTTGAATGATTTGAATATGAACATACTTTTCTGTGACAACTCATTTGAGAGTAAAGCATCGGTAGATACAAACTACGAAGACGAATATGTATCGGCAAAACAAAATTTATTTACGACACAGCTTTTTAGTTACGAGAGTTTAACACAAGACAAAGACGCTGAATTTGCAATCAGAGGGATCAAGCGCAGCGACACTTTGCAAAAAATAATTTATCGAGGTTGGATGTTGAAACCTAACCAATATGCTTCCTTGTATAACACCCTTTTGACAAAAAATTACAAACTCATAAACTCACCGACTGAATATCAAAACTGCCATTACCTGCCCGATAGTTACAAATTTATAACTGGGCATACCCCAAAAACTATTTGGCTGAAAGTTGAAAATCAGCAAGTGAATTATGTCAAAGTATTTAACGACATTGAAACATTCGGAAATTCGTCTTTAATCGTAAAGGATTTTGTAAAATCGCAAAAGCATTATTGGGACACAGCTTGCTTTATTCCATCGGCGACAGACAAAGACAAAGTAAAATCTGTTATTTCAAAATTTGTAGAGTTACAAAATACGGACCTTAACGAAGGTTTGGTAATCAGGGAGTTTATTGAACTCAATGACTTGACAACTCACTCAAAAAGTGGTATGCCTTTAAAACAAGAATATCGTTTATTGTTTTTAAATGGTCATTTATTGGGTTGCTATGACTATTGGGAAGAAGGGCAATATTCTGCAAGTGAACATCCACCGCTTGACACATTCAAAGACATGGCAAAAAATATTGAAAGCCATTTCTTTTCTATGGACATTGCGAAAACAAAAAATGGGGAATGGATTATTATAGAATTGGGTGATGGACAAGTTGCAGGACTTCCTGACAAAGTGAACAGACTTCAATTTTACGACCTTGTCCGAAAATATTACGGCAGCTAACAGGGGTATTGCTGCAAGAGGAATAGACGGAAGACTATATACCCACATGTAAAGCAATACCTGGTCCTTGGTGGCAAGCGTATCAAACACCGTTCAAACTTTAAAGTGACAATTTACAAATGGACATTCGGCTACTAGTTTTACGCACAGGCGACACAAAACGACTTGCAGACTTTTATAGTTTATTCGGGTTGACTTTTGAATATCATAAACACGGCAATTCACCATTTCATTATTCAGCGACAATCGGACAAACTGTTTTGGAAATTTATCCGTTGACAAAAGACCAAACAGAACCTGATAAAAACTTACGTTTGGGTTTAGGAATTGACAATTTTGCAGAAACAGTTCAGAAATTAAAGGAATTGGAAGTTTCGTTTTCATTAGAACCTACACAAACAGATTTTGGGTTTATGACGATTATTTCTGATCCAGACGACAGGAAAATTGAATTATACAAAAAGTGATTTCTTGAAAGCTATCATAATATCTATCACCAGTTTTATTGACGACCACCAACCAGGTTTTGTTGAATGTATATTTTATGACGCTTTCGGTAAGGAACATATTGTAGTAGACAAAGTTCCAATTGTGACAGACAAATATTTAGATGCAAATAGTGAATACCCACAAGACGGAGTAATTGCTTGCGAAATCGTAAAAAAATGGGAAGATGCAAACGGAAAAACAGTATTTACAGTAAGCATAGCAAAACCGTGGGGCGTTGCCACAATTGAGGGTTTGACAGAGTTTAAGTTGTTTGAGGAACAACTAACTGACCTACTACGATGACAAAGCCAGCCCCCAACATTGGGGTTGCTTCTATGCTGGTAGACGAATAAACCTTAATCTTTTTGTTCGCTATCAACAGGGGTTTGGGCTGACCAAATTCTTTTGAGTATTTGTACTTATCTTCAGCATCAGTAATTTTATTTGGCTTCAGTTCTGGCCTGGACATTTATTTTCCAAATCAGCTGCTAGCCCTGAACGCTAGCCGCAATAAAATGACAAAATCATTCTTTATATTTCTGCTGTCTTTGTTTTTTTCGCGAAGTTATGCGGACTCTCCACCATGTTGGTGCTCTTTTGAAAAGAAATCCGCAAATAACAAATATATAGCAGTTGTCAATCGCCCTAAAAAAGATAGTTTAGTTGATCCTTGGAATTCTATTTGGACTCTTTCAGTATATGAGATAGCTGGAAACAAGAAACGACTCCTATGGAAAATGAAGTATGATTATTCGGGATATCCTGGCGGATTACTATCTGATGATGGGACGACGTTTATTTATGTTGAATTTTGGTATTATGCGGACACTCCTTTGGTTGACATTTACAGACAAGGTAAAAAGATTAACACCTTCTCATTAAAGGGAAGAAGTTTTAATATCCCTGAAGCAAAATTAGTACAAACAGTTTCCCATCATCTTTGGCTTAAAGAAGAAAGAAATGCCTATGCCTATTTTCAAGACAAAACCAATCGTCTATTGATAAAAATTCATACGATTGATGGGAGGATTCATCTCATAGATATTATAAAAGGACGAGAAACATCTTCGAAGTAAGTGCAGCAAACATGGGGTTTGGCTATATGGCGGCTTAACGAATTAGTGCTCAACATCATATCGCTACTCAGCGACGTATCCAACTTACGAATAAAGCCCAGCTTCAAAATATATTTTCATCTTCATATCTTTGATCCGCATCAGTACGGGCTTACATAACATGGAATATCGCCACATCGCCAAGCCCTGGACGTTTGCTGTAATTATATATGACCCGAATGACATCAACAACAATAATCATCATTGCAACTGCCTCAATAGTTTTTAGGTGGACTTTTTTTTATTAAAAAGAAATCAACTGACACTTCCAAAAAACAAGCATCAATTCCTGAGACACAATATAATATTGCTGAAGCTGAAAAGTTTGTAAAAAGGCTTACCGAATTGGGGTACTTTAATTATGCAGACCCAAAGGATATTGACACATTGCAAAAGCATATGATTAAAGAATACGACCCGACAAATGAATTGGTTTCTATTTGGAGTGACCACACGCCGACACCAAAAGATTTCAGATACTATTTCTGCGACAATGAAACTCTTTTTGAAGAAGGCGGCCTGACTGATATTCTTAAAGACTTAAAGCCAACTTTCGACAAAATTGGACTAACGATTAAAGTGACAGACCACAATGAAGTTTGGGACAATGCTAAAAGGTGGCTTAATCACACAATCACAATTAACGGGGCAAAGTATATTGTTTTTAAGAACTTCACTGAAATGGGCTGGGGTGAAGCTGTTCAAAGACTTGTTGAAATATTAAATAGTGAATTGGCTAAGCAAAATAAAGAAGACAGAGTATATCCTGTTAGTGGTGGTAATGACGGAAGAATAATTTTTCTTTCAGAAGATCAGTTTAAGTACATTGACAGTGTTTACAAAAACCCAAATTGGAAACCTCTACGTTTAATGGATTGGTGTAAAGCAATGGGGGTAAAATATATGTTGGTAGACTAAAAACTACAGCCAACACGCGGTTTGGCAATATGGCGGGGCGACGAATATATTTTCAGCTTTTTGTTCACTATTCGGTTTCCGTTCCAGCCGATGAATAAAGCCGATCAATAGAATAAGCAATGAACTTTTAGTTATAAATTTAGCAGTGGTTCCGGGCTGACGATTTTCAAATACCGCCCATCGTCAAGCCGTTTCCGTTGTGTGAAACTCCAAAGTGACACTTCACTATGACACAACAAGACGACAATTTTGTGAAAATTCTTTCCAGGTTTTATAGTAGCATTTTAGACGAATGGACAGTTGAAACAATATGGGCTGAAATTATTGATAAGGACAAAGGACTATACAAGATTGGCAACATTCCTTTTTATGCTGCAATTGCTTCTGACGACATTGTATTTGCGGAGTATGACGACACAGTAAAAATGTTGATCTACAAAGAAACCGTTGAATACTCGGGTAATTCAATCATTCAAGTTGTAATTATGGACAAGTCAGTCGTGACAAACGAAATTCGTGACATATTCAACTCGATGGGCTGTCAATCTGAAAAATTTAAAGAAGGGTATTTTGTAATTGAAATTCTTGCAGACAAAGATTATCTGCCAATAAAACTAAAATTAACCGAACTTCAAGACAAAGGAATCATTGACTATGCAGAGCCTGTTCTTTCTGACAAACATCAGTACTGATAGAAAGAAGTATGTCTACAACAAAAGGTTTTGTTCAATTGGGGCAGGACGTTGAAGCAATCATCTGTAATGCATATCCCAGCTTCATATCCGCAACTTTAATTCTGCAGGGCTGTAGATCTATAATTCGACATTTAGTTATAAATTTAGCATCAGTTTCGGTCAAATGGATGGTTAGTATCCTAACTGCAAAGGGCCTTGAGCGTTTGGGGCAAGCTTATAGCAAAAACTTACAAAATTTGAACATTTTTGACATACATAATATAATAACTTCTGTTTTTGGATATGAATTAAGCTATGTCGAATTTTTAGGGACATTATTTGGGCTAATATCAGTTTGGTTTGCAGCAAAAGAAAATATAATGACTTGGTCGACAGGACTAATTAATGTTATTTGCTTTTTTGCAATTTTCTATCAGGTGAATTTGTATTCAGATATGTTCTTACAATTTTATTTTTTTATAACAAGTGTTTACGGTTGGGTTACCTGGAGAAATCAGAATAAAAAAGCAAAGCCAATTTCTCTGTTGACTAATAAACAAAGAATTGTTACACTATTTATTATTGTATGCTCAACAATATTTTTCGGCTTTTTTGTTAGAAATATTCATTTGCTTTTGCCAAGATTATTTTCAATGCCGGCGTCTTACCCATTTGCAGATACATTCATAGCAGTTTCGAGTGTAGTCGCAACTGTTTTATTGGCAAAGCGAATATTAGAAAATTGGTTTCTTTGGATTACTATAGACATTATCTCTGTTTTTGTCTATGCAAAAAAGCACATTTACTTCATCTCAATCGAGTATGCTATTTTCTTTTTACTTGCATCTTATGGGTTATTTCGTTGGATAAAAACAATTAATTATGGAAATAGGCTTAGTGTTAGGAAAGTTTAACCCTTTACATTTAGGACACATAGCATTAATTGAATTTGCTCAGGATAGATGTGATGAACTCATTGTTTTGATATGTGCATCAGAGAAAGAACCTATTAAGGGTACAACAAGGTTAAATTGGGTTACGGATTGCTTTAAGAACAATTCTAAAATCCGACCCATTCTGCTGAATTATATAGAAGCTGAGTTGCCAAATACATCTGTATCTTCAAAGGAAGTTTCAACAATTTGGGCAGCAAAACTCAAATCCTTATTCCCCAAAATTGACATTATATTCACCTCTGAAACTTACGGGAATTACCTTGCAGAAGCATTAAAATGCAGTCACACTTGCTTTGACATTGACAGAAAGGTATTTAATATTTCAGCTTCTGAAATAAACTCAAATGTATTTAAGTATTGGAGCTTTTTGCCAACATCAGTTAGACCTTTTTATGTAAAAAAGATTTGTATATATGGAACTGAAAGCACAGGAAAATCTACAATTACTGAAAAACTTGCTAATTACTTTCAAACGACATTTGTTCCTGAAATGGCAAGAGAGATTATAGAAGAAACAGAAGAATGTACAGAAACACATTTAATGCAAATAGCCGAATTACATGCAAAGACAATAAATGAAAATGCCAAAATAGCAAATAAGCTCTTATTTGTTGACACAGACTTAAATATAACTTCTTCTTATTCGCAATTTTTATTTAACAAAAAGCTTTTTGAAGATCGTTGGGTTGAAGAAGCTAACAATTTTGATCTTTATTTATACCTTGATAATGACGCACC
>JBGAQE010000161.1:0-8042 GCA_044220885.1 Chitinophagaceae bacterium | reverse complement strand
TTTGATAGGTGTCGAGGCTTAAATAGGCAGAACGCTGCAGGTAATATCCCTTTTTTGAGGGAGTTTCTCTAGCTCTTAATGGACTAGTTTTAGCCATAAAATTTGCACTATGTTCCGAGTACAGGCTTTTGTAATTGTAACGTTATTAGCCACACTTTCTGTAAAAGCTCAAAATACCGGCATTGGAACAAATACGCCACAGGCCAAACTGCATGTTAATGGTGACCTTCTTTTGCAAAATGGAGATGCGATTAATGCCTTTAGCCGGGATAGTTTATTTACTGCTAATAGTCATTTAAAAGTACCTACCGAAAAGGCGATAAAGGATTTCATTAAAAAAGGTAACTGGCTTTCGACCTCTTATACAACTGCTGGCCCAAATGCACCAGCTTATTTAGGGCCAGGAGTACTTTCAACAGAGCAAGGTAATGCAGTTGCCTGCAGTGGGAATTTTGTATATGTTGTTGGACTCAACAATAGTTTGCTTTGTGTTCTTGACATAACAGATCCAAGAAAGCCATTGCGAAGCGGGATTGGTTTTGGAAATATTATAGGAGCTACCTGTATAGCCATACAAGGAAATTATGCTTATATAGCTTGTTCAAATCCAAACAGGTTATCCATTTTTGATATCAGTAACCCCGATTCGCCAGTAGAGAAAGGGAATTTTCTGATAAATGCAGATCAACCTACAGATATTGTTGTTAAAGGAAACTATGCTTATATAGCTTCTGAAACCGTGGGGAATGTATCTATATACGATATCAGCAATCCGCTTAGCATAGTATTAAAGGGAACAGGTGGGAACTTCTTTGGAAAAATAGCGCTGGAAATTCAAGGTAACTATCTGTATGCTACCAGTACTTTAGCGAGTGAATTTCATATTTACGATATAAGCAATCCTCTGGCGCTGGTATTTAAAGGCATGGCAAGAAATGAACTGCAGTTCCCAAGAGATGTGGCAGTTACTGGAAACATGGCCTATATTTCATCTCAGGATAATAATTCAATTAAAGCTTACGACATATCTAATCCTGAGCTGCCTGTTTATAAAGGTGGAATCGGTAATCAGCTATCACCTGGTTACATTAAGGTTATTGGTAATTATCTGGCTGTTACTACATCAACTATTAGTCGTTTAACTATACTGGATATCAGCAACCCTAACTTAGTCCAATATGTTGGATCGAATAACGGCAAACTTGGACAGGCAACAGGATTAGCTATTTGTGGAAATACTATCTGTGTTTCAAATAAGGGAGAAGTTGATGCGCTTTGCCTTTTTGATCTTGATTTATCCAGGTCTGTAGGTATTGGAAATAATGGAGTAAGCCCGCTTCCTGAAGCCTGGCAAACTCAGGGTAGGAATATTTATAAAAACAATGGGTATGTAGGCATCGGTACCAGTGCACCTTTGTTCGAATTGGATGTTGCTGGTACCATACGAGGCTCGAACGAAATAAAGACAGTTACTCTTACATCTGATAACGCCACTATAACAAACGCCAACATTACATCAGGTGTTTTTAATTCAGGAACCTTCTCAAATACCTATACCTATAATGCAGGAGTGAACGGGCAGCTTGCCTTTAGCAATGCACTGGATAGTAAGATTGCGTTCTATGGTTACGGGACCGCCAATCAATATGGCATCGGACTTCAAAGTGGGTTATTGCAATTATATACTGATGCTCCTGCCGCCGATATTGCCTTTGGATATGGCAGCAGCAGTTCATTTACTGAAAGAATGCGGATTAAAGGCAATGGTAATGTTGGCATCGGTATCAATAACCCATCAAACCCACTTTCGTTCCCAGCTACTCTGGCGAAAAAGATTTCACTTTATCCGGGGGCTACAGGCGATGTGGGCATGTCGGTTTCAGGAAACGATTTCAGGTTATACTCTGATAATGTGAACGCAAGAGTGTCTTTTGGCTATGATAACTATATTTCCGGATTTATATCGCGCGCTTACGTACCAGCTTCCGGAGCCGTTGCCATGGTGGTTCAGGGAAACCTCAATGCAAATGGTACAGTTTATAATTCTGATATCAGGTACAAGAAAAATATCCTTACAATTGAAAACTCACTAAATAAGGTCCTCAAATTAAGAGGTGTAGTATATGAAATGAGAGGAGATGAATTTCCAACATATTCTTTCAGCAAAGGACAACAAATGGGATTGATAGCACAGGAAGTGGAAAGTATCGTTCCTGAAGTGGTAAGTACTAATGAAGATGGATATAAATCAGTTGATTATGCCAAATTGGTTCCGCTATTGATTGAAAGCATTAAATCCCAGCAAAAGGAGATCGAAGAATTAAAGAGATTGATTAAGATCAAATAGTGTTCTTATTCCTATAACAACTGCTTTTAGGGGATAATAACCCATTCAAATATGGAGAAGCATTACTGCCAAATGCTGCAATATGAAAAGAATCTTACTGCGTTTTTATATTGTCTTTTTGTGATTAGTAGTCTGCAATCTCAAAATGTAAGAATAGGCACAAATCTTCCAACATGTCCATTATCATTTGCTAATGTTTTAGGGAATAAAGTGGTTTTATATGGTAATGGAGCTTCTGCCCAATATGGGTTTGGCATTCAGTCAAACACATTACAGATGTATACCGATGCATCCAGCATCCAACATTAAGCATCACGCATAAACATCCTGTCCATCCTACAATCCTTTCAATCCTGGTCCGTATTGGTCGCGAAGCGACCCTTTGCGTGAAAAAACTAACTATTTTAAAATCAAGAAACCTTAAAATCCTCCACTTCAATATTTACAGCCGTTCCATTTCCAGGTGTTGTTTGTACATCAATTTTCCCTTTTAAGTATGCCAGTCTGTTTAGTATATTCTGCCACCCAATACCTGTCGATTCTTCCAGATTTCTTTTATCAAATCCTTTTCCATCATCTTCAACAGTCAATAACAATTTCCCTGTTTCGTGCGATATCTGCACCATTGCCTGTTTTGCTTCAGCATGTTTTATGCTGTTGTTCAGTAGCTCCTGAACAATACGGTATAGTGTTATACTTGTAGTTGGGTCTATTTTAAGGTCTTCTAGTCCATAAGATTGATAAGAGACTTTTATCGCCCCACTTCCATTTATACTGATACAAAAATCCTTTAAAGCGGCATCCAGACCTGATTTCAATAGTGTTTCCGGCATCATGCTATGAGCCACCCTTCTTAATTCATTAATTGAGCTATCCAGCATATCAAGACCTCTTTCAAATCCCTTCATGTTTTCTGATGTCATTACAAGATTATCTTTCATATGTCTAAATGAATGTTTTATGCCCGATAACATACCCCCTAATCCATCATGCAGGTCTTTTGCCAATCGGCTTCTTTCTTCCTCCTGACCTTTCAATACGGCTTCGGTAGCTATTAATTGTTTTTCTGTTTCTAATTCCTGAATTCTTTGTTTGTGGAGTTGTTTTTTCTGATTATAGTTTCTGTAACTAAGCAATGCGATAATCAGTATAGAAATAGCTGTACCAGCCAGAATATAATTGATTGTGTTTTTCTGCCTGATCTGCAGTTTGGATAGTTCATTTTCTTGTTGAAGGGAAGTGATTTTTTTTGCATTCTCTTCAGTTTCAAAAAGGGCATTGGCAATCAACAAGCGATTATTATTTTGGATAGCCGTTAGTCGTTCGGTTACTGTAATAAGTGAATCAGCCGCAACAACTGCGGCTTTATCGTTGCCATTCGATTTATAAAAGTCAAATAGCGATTTTAAAACCATTTTTTGTCCATCGCTAAGATTGTTTCTGTAACAAATTGCAAGACTTCTTTGCAGGTTTTGTAAAGCCATTTCCTGATTGCCAGCTTTCCAATAACTTCTTCCTAAAGATTCATAGGCTTCTGCTATTGCCGCTGAATCACCCCATTTCAAGCTGGATTGTACTGCTTTTGAAAATGATTCGATGGATTTTGAGTAGTTCTCTTTCGTTAAGAAATTCTCACCTCTTGAAAGATCCAGGAAGGCACTGAGGGTTGCATTATTTACTTTCGGGTAAATTCTTTCTGCTTGTAATAAGTTTTCATCTGCTTCTTTTTGAGACCCTAGTTTCGATGCCACTATTGAAATACTGGAATACAGTATAGTTGAATAGATTGAATCGCTGGAATTACTAAGATAATTTTTCCCTTTTGTGAAAATATTTCTCGCGGTTTCCCAATCGGAAGATTTTATATAAACATATCCCATATTGATATATACGAGAAGAAGATTGGAACTGTCTTTATTTAATTGCAAGATTCTGATTGCTTCCTGGTAGCTTTTTACTGCATTTTCAAGATCATAGATTTTTGAATAATCGAGCCCTAGAGTTATAAGGTCGGAGCCAAATGATTTCTCAGTGCTTTCTTTCAATACTCCTAACGCCAATAATTTTTGCATTTTTTCATAGGCGATAATACTTTCAAGATATTTCCCTTTAATATTTTGGGCATATCCATCCAGGTGTAATGTCCAATAGTGCATTTCAGGAGAGGAGAATCTTACTACTTCTTTCTTCAGAATCTCCAATTCATTACCTGCAGAATCAAGAAGATTGTCGCCATAAAGTGCTTCAATGTAATCATAGTGTTTCCAAAACCTAAGGCTATCGTTTTTCTCCGCTTGGTAAGCTTTGTATAACTGCTCCTTCTTGCTGGAATTCTGGGCATAGTTATTTTGGAATAGTATTAAAAGAAAAGGAAGAAACGCCAGTTTTCTCATATCAATGATTTGAAGAAGCATTGTAGACTATATTCTTACAAATGTACAATGGTATGGATTGCCAAAAAATAGACCCTTCGGGGGATTGCTCACAATTTGTGGAAGGGGAATATTTGCATATCGTTTTTCCAGTTCAAAGCTTATCTGTTAAAATAATTATTTATGAAAGAGAATTGCTTTATTTCAGGAGTGTTAGCCATTATCCTTAGTATTCTTACTGGGCAGGTTGCTGCACAAAACATTGGAATTGGCAATAGCAATCCCGGTTTCAAACTTGACCTAAGTGGCCGGTTAAAGATAAGGGGAGGGCAAGGATCTATTGCAAGTGCCGGTATCTGGTTAGGGGGAATAAACAGTGACTCAGCCTTGAACAAGGCTTTTATGGGAATGGCCAGTGATTCAATAGTAGGGTTTTATGGTGAACTGGGAGCAGGCTGGTCTTTGAATATTAATGCTATTAATGGACGGGTGGGGATAGGTAATTTAAACCCCTCATTTCCTCTTTCATTTAGTGACCAGGCAGGTGATAAAATATCATTATATCGGGAAGGGAATGGTAATTATTATGGAATGGGTATTGGTAATTCAACCTTACAAGTAATAACACCTAGTAGTAATTCAGATATTGTTTTAGGGGTAGGCCTTAGTAACAGTCTTTCAGAGAATATGCGGGTAAAAGGAAATGGAATTGTTGGAATTGGAACCACAAATCCTTTGCTTGCAGGACTGGTAGTTGACAAGAAAGTAGGCGCCACAAACGCTATTTTTGGAAGTAACACTACGGGCGTAGCAATAGAATCTTCATTTCCTGGTATTGGGTTTAATAGTTATTACAATGGTTCAAGAAAAAATATTGCTACAGGGTATAGTGGGTATATTGGTGTAGATCCAGCAAGCGGTGGTATGCAGTTTTCGGTTTCCAATGCTGCTGCAAACGCAAACGCTACGCCTACTGTAAATACAGGAATTTTAATAGCGCCTGGTGGTAATATCGGAATTGGCATTACTGATCCGGTTTATAAATTGGATATAGCGAGCCGTATTCGTATAAGAGGTGCTGTAGGATTTACTGCAGGGCTTTGGCTAAATAATGAGAACAATACAGCTATCCCAGCTTTTATAGGTATGCAGAATGATAATAAGGTTGGATTTTATGGTGCTGGTGTTGGTTGGAACCTGACAATGGACACACAGAATGGAGCTTTATTTATTGGTGACAATGCGGGTACTTCAGGACAGGTGTTAATAAGCAGGGGTAATAGTCAGAGTCCTGTCTGGAGTAATACTTCAAATTTGCTAAAATCATATGTTGTTCAAGGAGTTGGCCCATTGCAAGGGGCAGTTACCACAAGTACCTATCAGGATATACCCTATAATACACTTGATTTTTCAGTAAGTGAAAATAGCCGGGTATTCGTGAATGCACATTTTGCTATTAATGGAAACACAAATTGTTTGGTTTGTGCTCCCGGTGGCGCTGATATACTTATAACACTTGAGAGTACCGTGTTGCCTGCAGCTCAGGTTATCGCTTATTTATATCCTATGCTAAGAGATAATAGTTACCAGTCTTATATGGACGCATCTGTTGCTAATTATGTATGCGACATAGCACCTGGGAACTATACCATTAAAGCTAAAGCTAAAACTTATGTTAACATGAGTAATGTTGATATAGGCTGCAGACAACTATCTGCTATTGTTGTGCCAAGGTGAACTAATATACTTTACTGTAATATTAAAGGTTCTTGGAAGTTATATATAACAATGATCAAATGAGGATAAAAAGATTTATAAAATCAAATTTTAAGCACTTTTTAATTGCAGGCTTTTTCAGTTTACTGATTAATACTTGTATTAGCCAGAAAAAAATTAAAGCACTAACGGGCAGGTGGGTAGGAACTTATGGCAATAATGAAAAAAGCGAACCCTACTATTTTTCATTTTCATTTAATGAAGATAGTACAGTAACAACTTATACAGCATACAATAAGGTTTATGGACATGGCAAATATAAGTTGGTAAAAGATACACTCAGCCTTAGATATAGAGTTGATAATGATGTACAGCAATATGAATGTACCGGTATTTACAATGACAGTACCCGGGTGTTAAGTGGAACCTGGCGCAGGATCAGCGATGTGGGAACAAAATATAAATACACACAGAAGGGAAAATGGGTGATGAAACCTGAATGAGAAATAGCAATCGCGGCTATTACCAAGATTTAGCTGTACCACATAACCAGCCATTAATTAAACGCTATTTAGTTTTTAAAAGAAGCCATTGGTAGTATGAAAAGAATTTATATCACATTATTTATTTGCACCTTTATTTCTGAAGTGCAGGCACAATCCAGCTTTGATATTTTTACTTTTAAGGCACCTGCTGGATTTACATTAGTTGATAATAAAGGGCCCCTATATTATAAGAAAACGGAAGGTAAAAATTATTGCCAGTTATTTATTTACGCAGCAACAACCGGGCAAAAGGATGTAGAAAAAGATTTTAGTAAGAACTGGGATTTCTTTGCCAGAAACCCCGCTCAAAAAGTAGGCGACCCAGACACAAAAGAAAAGGATTCGATTAATGGATGGCAAACCATATTCGGCGCTGCAAAAGGAACATTTAATAAACAGCTTTTCGCCATTACTGTTTCTACATTTACAAAAGATAGTATCACCTATTTTATTGCAGCTGTTTTCACCGATAAAAAATTCATACCTGTTGCGCAGGAATTTATAGCCGGAGTAATTCCTAATGAAAAAAAAATGGTGAAGACGCAAAGCAAACCACCTTTACAGGAATTGACCACAGGGAACATAAAGCCAGCTGGTAACAGGGGCATCACAAAATTTAATACAACTTTTGATGATGGCTGGTTTTCTACGGCTATGGAAGATTATGTAAAAGTTACAAAGGCTGGCACCGAAGTGCGGCTGCATTATATTGATAAAGCATTGGATGATGCAATGCCCAATACTGTTGAGTCGCAGGAATATTATTGGGGCAAATATGTAATTCCCTATTTCACTATCAGCAATCCGCGAAAATGGAGCGGTGTAGAGTATCCTGTTATTTATTTTATGGAAGCCGATGCTGTTGATAGAAAAACAGGCCGGCATTGTTATGTGGCTATCAAAGTGGTTTATGGAGGCGGTGCCACGCCGGTTGTAGTGATAGCCCCTAACCGGGAAATCTATTGGAAGGAGTTCCCACATCCAAATGAAGTAAACAAGATGCTTAACTATAACAAGTTTGCCGTAACAGCCAATGATATTATTGGTACCTGGAAAGGAAGT
>JBGAQE010000160.1:0-10123 GCA_044220885.1 Chitinophagaceae bacterium | reverse complement strand
TGGCTGATAATGTGTTGTTTCATGGAGAAGTGCTGAATGAACCTGTTTCAGGTAAAAATGCCAAAGCTATCCAGGCTTTCAATGATTATATTAAAAAAGATGATACTGCAGAACATGTGTTGCTGACTGTTAGGGATGGTATCATGATGATAAGAAAAAAATGAATAGGATGAAGAGGAATATTTGTTTATGGATGTTTGTACTGCTCTTTTCAGGGGTAGTAGCGGCACAAAAGCCTGAAATAGTTCAGGATTATATAAACACGTATAAGCAATTGGCTATTCAGGAAATGGTGCGTACGGGCGTACCTGCGTCTATAACCCTCGCCCAGGGAATTCATGAAACAGAAGCCGGACAAAGTGATCTGGTGCTGAAATCGAATAATCATTTCGGGATAAAATGTAAAACAGGATGGCAGGGTGAGAAAGTATACCACGATGATGATGCCCGGGGAGAATGTTTCCGTAGTTACAGTAAGCCGGAAGAATCCTATTCCGACCATTCAGATTTTCTAAAGAACGGAAGCCGCTATGCTTTTTTATTCCAATTGGATCCCACTGATTACAGGAGTTGGGCCTATGGTTTGAAAAAGGCAGGGTGGCGCCACCAATATCAAAATATTCCCAGAAATCCTGATCAGACTTATTGAAACATATAACCTTCAGCAATACACGCTTATTGCAATGGGTAAACTGTCTCCTTCAGATGAGGCTTTGGGCAGGAACAAAACCCGCCACATCGCCATCAGCATCTCCTGTTACATCCCCGGTATTAGAAACAGCGCCGAAACTGGTGGAAGAAACCGTTGCTCCGGTAGTTAGTTATCCCTCTGGCGAATTCAGGATCAATGAAACAAGGGTGATATATTCAAGTAAGCAGAACATCTTCTGTCAATTGCTCAACAATATGATATTCCGTTATCCCGTCTCCTTGATTTTAATGAATTGGAAGAGGAGGAAGTACTTGTACAGGATCAACTTATTTATTTGCAACGTAAAAGGAAAAAAGGCAACAGTGAATTCCATATAGTGCAGAAAGGAGAAACGATGTATCTATTTCTCAGGCCGAAGGAATAAGATTTGAAACTGTACTTGAGTATAATAAACTTGAAAAGGGCAGCAACCTGCAGCAGGTGAAAGAATTTATCTTCAACAGGCAGCCGATGTGGCTCCTCAACTTCAGGCAGTAGCCGTTTACAAACCATCGAATATTCAGGTGGAACAAACAGTCACATCAAATGATACAGAAATGGTGGTACATAAAGTGGCTTCAAAAGAAACACTTTTCAGTATCGCCAGAAAATATAACACCACTACTGAAAAAATAAAAGAGTGGAATAAATTAGAATCAGCAGCTCTAAGAAAGCGCCAGGAGTTGACAATTTTTAAAAAATAAACTATGTCGATAATACGGGTACACGATAAAGAATTTGAACCTTATCTTACTGCAGAGGAGATACACGCCCGCATTCGTATAATGGCAGCCCAGATAAATAAAGATTATGCAGGCAAGAAGCCGCTCTTTATTGCCATATTGAATGGAGCATTCATGTTTGCTTCAGATTTATTTAAAGAAATAACCATTGATGCAGAGATTTGCTTCATCAAACTGGCTTCTTATAAAGGAACAAATCTTCAGGTCATGTTATTACTGCCATCGGTCTTGATATGGATATCATAGGACGTGAAGTGATTATTGTGGAAGATATAGTTGATACAGGAAAAACACTGAATGAGTTTTTACCTCAATTACAACATCAGCAACCAGCTTCCATGAGTATTGCAGCATTACTGCATAAGCCGGAAGCTACTGTGTATCCATTGAAGATTGATTACTTGGGATTCACTATCCCAAATAAGTTTGTAGTAGGTTATGGTTTAGATTATGACGGCCTCGGAAGAAATATCGGAGAGCTGTACAGATTGTGTGAGCAGGGACACTGAGTTTGATATTTGTTGTTCAATAAAAGTCCTAATATAATTATCCGATTGAAAGCCCCGCTTTTCATACTTGCCATATTATTGCTGGCCAACTCTCTGGCGGCCCAGTATTATTTACGCGGTGAAATAAGGGATGAGAAACAGAACCCTTTGCCAAACGCCCGCATCCTGCTTCATTCCACAGGCTATTTATATCGTTCCGGCAATAGTGGTGCTTTCGGCATCATGCTTACAAAAGAAAGCGACAGCGTTACCATAAGCCTCGACGGGTATCAAACACTTTGTGCAAAAGTTACTGCAACAACCTATCAGCAACTTATGCTGAAGATGTTGTTTCCTGCTGCCAATATTAGTAAGAGCCGGTTGGTTTCGTTTACCCGTGACCTTAAGCCTCAAGACCGGATGAACTGGACAGTAGGAGGAGAAACGTATAGTTCCTTATTGGAAAACGAATTTATTGCTGCCAGAAAATTTCCGGTCACTGGATTTGCAATGCATACAGATAAAGCTTCCTATAGTAATATCAGGAGGTTCCTCAATATGAATACCATGGTTCCGCCCGATGCGGTACGTACAGAGGAGGTATTGAACTATTTCAGTTACAAGTATACTGAACCCCTAAAGACAGTGTATTTGGTTTTAATACAGTTATTTCTGATTGTCCCTGGAACCCTGAGAACAAACTACTGTTCCTTCAGATAAATGCAAAGAAGATTGATCCATGGAGAGTTCCTCCAAGCAACCTTGTTTTCCTTATTGACATTTCAGGATCGATGGATATGCCAAACAGACTACCACTTCTGAAAGCCGGTTTTAAACTGATGGTAGAGAACCTTCGCGAGAAGGATACTATTTCATTGTTGTTGTTTATGGTAGCTCTATCTCTGTTTGGCTGCCACCCACTTCAGGTATTGAAAAAGAAAAGATTAGAAAATCAATTGAAGACCTCACACCCGGAGGCCCAACACCTGGAGAATCAGGAATAAGAATGGCCTATCGTTTAGCAAGGAGTCAATTTATAAAAGGAGGAAATAACAGGGTGATATTGGCAACTGATGGAGATTTTAATGTAGGACAGTCAACAGAAGAAGATTTAGATAAACTAGTAACGCAACATCAGCAATATGGAATTTATCTGACTTGTTTAGGTGTGGGTATGGGTAATTATAAAGATTCCAAACTGGAAGTGCTTTCAAAGAAAGGGAATGGAAATTTCGCCTATCTCGATAATGAGTTTGAAGCAGAAAAAGTGTTAGTGAAAGAATTGACTCAAACACTTTATAGTGTGGCTGATGATGCCTTCCTTGATATTGATTTTAATCCTGATTTCGTTAGGGAATATCGGTTGATAGGATATGATAATAAGATGAAAGCCCTTGCTGATAGTTTGAGTGAAGTGGATGGGGGAGAAGTTGGTTCAGGACATTCAGTGATGGCAATATTTGAAATAAAACCTGCTATTGAATTAAAAGAATATCAGGCTTTGGAAAAGGAAAGTCTGGCCAGAATAAGAGTGAATTATAAAAACCCGGGTGATTCCGTAAATCATATAACAGGATATAATTGCCCATTACAATATCGTGAGTTCAACGATATTGATCCCTCATATCGTTTTGCAACAGCGCTTACTATGTTTGGATCCCTGCTTAAGGATTCGAAATATTCCAGAAGATATAACTGGTCTGATATCAGGGAAATAGCGGAGCATGCCCAAAATCCTTCTGATGGACTTCAAAAAGAGTTTCTTGAAATTATAGAGAAAGCTAAAAAAATCTATTCTCACTCTCGCAAAAAGAGAAAGGAGATAATTGATTTAAAAGAACGTATTCAGCAATCAGGAAAACATTTCCCTGACTTTATCGAAGAAACTCTTATCCGATTTTTCTGGTTTGGGCTGAAAGTTTTGTGCATGAGCTAATTTTTCCAGCATAGCTTTCTCTTCCGATGTAACCTGTTGAGGTGTCCAGACATTCACATATATAAGCTGGTCTCCTTTTTCATATGAATTGACTGCCGGAAATCCTTTTCCTTTGAGTCGGAATATCTTTCCGCTTTGCGTTCCTGCCGGTATCTTGATTTTTGCACGCCCATCAATCGTTGGCACTTCAGCTTGTATTCCAAATACAGCATCTGGGAAAGAGAGATGAAGTTCGTAAGCAACATTCAACCCATCGCGATGAAGTTCCTTATGTTGCTCTTCTTCAATTAAGATGATAAGATCTCCATTCATGCCACCTCTTTCACCTGCATTTCCTTTTCCCCCTACACTTAATTGCATTCCTTCCTGTACACCTGCAGGGATATCGATAGAAACAGTCTCTTCACCATATACACGCCCATCACCTTTGCAGGCAGTACATTTTGCTGTTACTACTGAGCCTTCGCCATTACAGGTTGGACAAGTAGTAACTGTTTGCATTTGACCCAGGAAAGTATTGGTAACTCTGCGAACCTGACCAGTTCCACCACAAGTGCCGCAAGTTTGCACACTGCCTTTATCTTTTGCACCACTTCCGCTACAGGTTGTGCAGCTTACGTATTTTTTTACTTTTATCTGTTTGCTAACGCCTTTGGCTATCTCTTCGTAATTGAGTTTTAATTTAACACGGAGATTGCTTCCTTTTACACCACGACTTCTCTGAGAACTTCTGGAACGTCCACCACCTTGTCCGCCGAAAAAGCTTCCGAATATATCATCTCCAAAAATATCCCCGAACTGGCTGAATATATCTTCCATGTTCGAAGCACCACCTCCCTGACCTGCACGTCCATTTACACCTGCATGTCCAAAACGATCATACTGTGCTCTCTTATCAGCATCACTCAGCACTTCATACGCTTCTGCTGCTTCCTTGAATTTCTCCTCCGCAGCTTTATCACCAGGGTTTCTATCCGGATGAAATTGCATAGCTACTTTACGGTAAGATTTTTTTATCTCATCTGCAGTAGCACCTTTTGAAACGCCAAGTATCTCGTAGTAATCTCGTTTAGCCATGAGCGGAATTTGATAATTTGGGAATTTGAAAATTTGAAAATGAGGTCAATTAAGCAAAATCAATATTTATTTTCAAATTCAAAAATTGTATATAAAATGCTTTAAATGATTTTTGAGAGGAACCAGGAAAATAATTTACATTGTTTATATGTTGATTCAAAATATGAAGCATTTGGATTTTTAAAAATGAACAGGATTTTTTGTTAAAGTATGGAATTTTCAAATTTTCATCCCAGGAAGCATTTTCAAATTTTCAAATTTGCATTTACTTCCCCACCACCACTTTCGCAAACCTAATTATCTTATCATTCAGGTAATAACCTTTTTCAACCTCATCCACCACTTTACCAACTAGTGATTCGTTGGGAGCTGGTATTTCTGTTATAGCTTCATGAAGGTCTGCATTGAACTCTTGTCCAGTGGCGTTCATGCTCTTAACCCCTTTTGCCTGGAGGGTGTTACGGAGTTTCAGGAAAACCAACTGAATACCTTGTTTCAGGCGTTCAGGGTCTGAGTCTTGCTGCAATTGTTTTTCAGCCCTGTCGCAATCGTCAAGAACCTCGAGAAGAGAAATAATTACATCTTTTCCAGCTGTTTGTATCAATTCCAGGCGCTCTTTGGCGGTACGTTTCCTGAAATTGTCAAAATCAGCCACCAGTCTAAGGTATTTGTCCTTCAGGGCTGCCACTTCTTCCTGTAATTTTTCCACTTCGGTATCTTCCGAAACCGGATCGTTCAGATGAGTGGTCCCCCCCATATTTTCGTCCGTATTGATGTCCATAGCTGACTCCGGAGTCCCATTTGTCGATTTATTATCGTTGTTACTGCTCATTTTGACGTGATTTTGCTTAAAAAGCGGAAAAATTGACCGCAAAGGTACGATTGACAATTAGTTTGCCAATAGCGAAATACAGGACAAATTGACTTAAAACTTTGCAGAAAATATTGGTTTTGTTTGGGCATCTGGTCCTATTAAAGGTAGATAATAGCGTTTGATTTGAATTTTTGAATTCAATTTAAAGGGAGTTATTTTTTATTGATAGGGGATTGAAAATGATGCACGAAGAAGGAATCGATAATACTTTTTTGACTAATCGTATGCTTATATTATCAGAACAAAAAATGCTTAGGGAAAATGAGAAAAAAATTGTTTTTTTTAGATGCGCAAATGAAAAATCAAGCAGCGTTTTGATTCTAATTAATCTCTACTGCTGAGTGCGGAGGTTGCGAATGTGTAATTGATACACAATTAGCTGTTAGTTTTTTGATTATGAGAGATTGAGTGTAATGTAGCAGCAGCAAGGCCTCCAGCGTTTTTGATTAAGTACGATTGCCAGAATGATTTTTTTCGAGCTTCATTTTTTTGATTGATTACGTAAAAAAATTTGATTCTCGTTTTAAAATATCGTTAAATTTATACGCCATATTTTTTTAGTCACACAACCTTAATCAAAATTCAATCATTATGCCCTCAAAGCTAACTGCCGTCAGGTTGTGGTTAATAGCATGTCTGCTATTGTTTACCACAGTTTCTTTCGCTCAACAGAAAACAATTACCGGTAAGGTAATTAGTGACAAAGACAAGCAGCCCATCTTCGGTGCTACTGTTGCAGTAAAAGGAAGTAACGTTGCTACACAAACCACCGCTGATGGTTCTTTCTCTATTTCAGCACCCAGTGCCAATGCGATACTGGTAGTAACATTCGTAGGATTTGAAACCGTTGAAGTATCTGCCGCAGGGAAAAATGTGGTAGACATTTCATTGAAAGAAAAGACCACTACATTAACAGACGTAGTGGTTACTGGTTATTCTTCTCAAGCCAAGAAGGATATCACCGGTTCCGTTTCTGTTGTTAAGACAGAAGATCTGAAATCAATTCCTTCTCCAAATGCTGAAGGTCAGTTACAAGGTCGCGCTTCTGGTGTTACCGTAACTACCAACAACCGTCCTGGTGATGGTGCATCTGTGAGAATCCGTGGTTTCGCTTCTTTCGATGGTAACGAACCTCTTTACATCATTGATGGTGTGCCAGGAGGATTAAACGGTATCAACCCAAATGATATCGAGTCAATGCAGGTATTGAAAGATGCTGCTTCTGCCTCTATCTATGGTGCTCGTGCCTCTAACGGTGTAATCATCGTTACTACTAAGAAAGGTAAAGCAGAGCTGCTAAAGTTTCTTACAACATGTATTATGGTTCTGCTCAACTTGAAAAAAAAAAAAAAAAAGGCTGGACAAATCTGTTGAACCCAACAGAAATGATGAACCTGGCTTTCCTTGCAAAGAGGAATCAGGGTTTGCCTTTAACACATGACCAATATGCTCCAACAGGAGGCACTCCACGTCTGCCAGATTATATCCTTGCAGGTACAAAGAGTGGTGTTATGGAAGGAGATCCAGCTGCTAACCCAGCATTATACAACCTTAATCTGACAATGTTCCAGGCTCATACCTGATTGTTAAGGCTAATAAGCAAGGAACTAACTACTATAATGAGCTTACTGATGCTGCCCCAATTGTTAACCATAATATCAGTTTAACAGGTGGTGGCGACAGAAGCCGTTATTTCTTTGGATTCGATGTATTCGACCAAAAAGGTATCGTTTTGAATAACTATTTCAAACGTTATACTGCTCGCGTGAATACAGAATTCAACATCAAGAAGAATATCCGAATTGGTGAAAACCTCCAGGTAACATATTCTCAAGGAAATAACGCAGGTCGTAACGACGAAGGAACTGAAATTGCCAATACGTACAAGCAACAATCAATTATACCATTATATAATATTAATGGTGACTTCGCCGGTACCCGTGGTGCAAACCTTGGTAACGCAGGAAACGCGGTTGCTACCCGTATCCGTGCAAAAGATAATAAAGGTCATAACTATGGTGTATTTGGAAACATATATGCTGAAGTTGACTTCCTGAAACATTTCACTGCACGTACAAGCTTCGGTGGAACATTCAGCAATGACAACTCATTATGGTTACACATTCCAAACGTATGAGAATGCTGAGAACAACTCAGGTACTTCTTACACAGAAGGTGTAAACTATTTCCGTTCTTGGACATGGACTAACCAATTGACTTATAAGAATTCTTTTGGAAAGCATGATGTGTTCGTTGTTGCAGGTACAGAAGTAAGTTGAAGAATGGGTCGTATATTCCAAGGTGTTCGTTTAGGATACTTTGTAGATAATGTAGATTTCCGTTCACTCGACGCAGGTAGTGCTTCTGGTCAACGTAACTCAGGATCTCCTTATACTCCAGCTGCATTATTCTCCATCTTCGGAAAAGTGGAGTAGCTGGGGACAAATGGGTAACCAACGTATCAACCCAGCTAACTCCTTCAGTATCTATGGTTCTGGTCCTGGTAGCTCTAACTATGATATCACTGGTTCACAAAACTCAACTGTTGGTGGATTCCAATTATCATTCGTGGGTAATCCTGATGGTAAATGGGAAACAAATACTACTACAAACGTAGGTTTTGAAGCTACTTTGTTCGGTGGTAAAACAGAGGTTATAGCAGAATGGTATAGCAAAAAAACAGATGATCTTCTGTTCCGTTTGCAACAAGTAGCAACAGCTGGAGCAGGTCCTGGTGGAAACCCAGCCTTCTACAACGTTGCTAGTATGAAAAATACCGGTTTAGATCTGTTGGTAACGCAAAAGGCAAACCTTGGCGGACCAAAAGGAGTTAAACTCGACGCAACTTTCACTTTCACTACCTATAAGAATGAAGTTACTAAGATCGCTGAAGGCGTAAACTTCTTCGATACAGATGCAGGTGAAGGTGGACGTATTGGTGGTGTATTTATCCGTAATGCTGTTGGACATCCTCTTTCTTCATTCTTCGGATATGAAGTAATAGGTTTGTTCCAGGATGCAGCTGATGTGTCTAAGTCTCCAACCCAAACTTCTGCTGCCCCTGGTCGTTTCAAATACAGGGATGCAAATGGCGATGGCGCTATCACATCTGATGACCGCGTATTCTTCGGTTCTCCAAACCCTAAGTTCACTTATGGTTTGAACCTGAATGCTTCTTATGGAAACTTTGACATGGGTGTGTTCTTCTATGGTGCTGCTGGAAAGAAAGCTATCAACTACGTAAAATGGTGGACAGACTTCGTTCCTTCATTCCAGGGCGAAAAGAGCAAAGCTGCTTTATATGATTCTTGGTCTCCAGAAAAATCTGCTGCTGAGAACGCTAAAGCTACTGTGCCTATTCAGGAAGAAAGCGGAAACTTCAGCACTAATGGTGTTCCAAACTCCTATTATATGGAGAACGCTTCATTCCTCCGTTTGAAAAACGTTTCACTTGGATATACTTTCCCAAGTTCATTGGTTAGCAAAATTAAAGTTGACAGATTGCGTATCTATGTTCAGGCTACTAACTTGATGACTATCACTAAGTACACTGGTTTAGATCCTGAAATCGCTGGTGGTGATACTGCCTTCGGTTTTGACGCTGGTGTTTATCCAACTGTTAAACAATTTTACTTTGGTGTAAACCTTGGCTTCTAATTTTCGTAATACTTATATAAATACTTCAAGTATGAAAAAATTCTTTTATTCCTTAATATGTCTGTCTCTGGTGGGTGTTATCACCTATTCGTGCAGCAAAAGCTTCCTGGAGCGAACCCCTAAGGGCTCTTTGGATGAAAATACATTAGCTAACAAGAAAGGGGTGGAAGCCCTGTTGATTGGAGCCTATTCAGTTCTGGATGGTTTCATCGATGGTGGTGGTATCTTCCTCGGTGGCTGGCAAAGTGCCGGTTCTAACTGGGTTTATGGTGGTGTTTCCGGCGGTGATGCCCATAAGGGATCTGACGGTGGTGACCAGCCAGATATCATTCCAATCGAACGTTGCGAATCAACTCCAACAAACGATTATTTCAACGTAAAATGGAGTGTGGTTTATGAAGGCGTAACACGTTCGAATTCAGTTTTAAAGGTTATGGCAAAAGCAACTGACATCAGTGCCAGCGACATCACCCGCATTACTGCAGAAGCACGTTTCCTCAGAGGACATTATCATTTCGAAGCAAAGAAAATGTATAAGAACGGTCCTTATGTTGATGAAACCGTTACTGATTATCGTGTTCCTAATGATAAAGACATATGGCCTGCTATCGAAGCTGATCTGAAATATGCTTATGATAACTTACCAGAAATCATGAA
>JBGAQE010000159.1:0-8185 GCA_044220885.1 Chitinophagaceae bacterium | reverse complement strand
CTTCTGATAATTAATTGTTTTGCACAACCTGTTGCACCCTCCTATTACAATTCCATGCAATGGCGTTGTATTGGCCCATTCAGGGGAGGAAGAACGGTTGGAGCCGTAGGAGTTCCTTCACAGCCCAACGTATTTTATATTGGTGTGAATAATGGTGGCGTATGGAAAACGACAGATTATGGCAGAACCTGGATGCCCATTTTTGATGATCAACCTACGGGTTCAGTAGGTGATGTAGTGGTAGCTCCTTCCAATCCAAATGTGCTCTATGTGGGCAGTGGTGAAGGTTTACAACGCCCCGACTTATCAGTGGGTGATGGTGTTTATAAGACAACAGATGGCGGTAAAACCTGGAAGAATACGGGATTAAAGGAAGCGCAGCAAATTGGAGGATTAGCTATTGACCCGGAGAACGAAAACCGGGTATTCGCTGCTGCCTTGGGTCACCCCTATGGTCCAAATACAGAAAGAGGGGTTTACAGAACCACCAACGGAGGAAATAGCTGGGAACGAGTATTATATATAGATGAAAATACAGGTGCCATACAGGTCACTATTGACCCAAAAAATGCTGCTGTAGTTTATGCAGCTATGTGGGCCGGAAGACAAGGTCCCTGGGAAAATGGGGCATGGAATGGCAATGAAAGTGGTCTTTTCAAATCAACCGATGGTGGTACTACCTGGAAGAAATTGACAAAAGGACTTCCTACTCCTGCACAAGGGCTGGGCCGCATTGGTTTTTGTATAGCCCCATCAGATGGTAACAGACTTTATGCAACAGTTGATGCTGGTGCATTAGGTGGTATTTACAGAAGTGATGACGGCGGAGAAAATTGGTATATCACCAATAAAGATGGTCGTTTTTGGGGAAGAGGAAGTGATTTCGCAGAAGTAAAAGTGGATCCCACAAATCCTGATATCGTTTATACTGCTAATGTGGTAACCTGGAAAAGTACTGATGGTGGTAAAAACTGGACAGCATTCAGAGGCGCTCCGGGTGGAGATGATTACCATCGGATATGGATCAATCCAACCAATCCAAAAATCATTTTGATAGCTTCAGATCAGGGGGCCATCATAACCGTTAATGGTGGTGAGACTTTCTCTTCCTGGTACAACCAGCCTACTGCACAGTTTTACCATGTAAGTACAGATAATGCGTTCCCTTATAATGTATATGGCGGACAACAGGAAAGCGGTTCTGTGGGTATTGTGTCAAGGGGGAATGATGGACAAATAACATTCAGGGACTGGCACCCTGTTGGTGTTGAGGAATATGGTTATGTAGCGGCAGACCCGCTAGACCCGAATATAATTTATGGAGGAAAGATAACGCGCTTCGATAAGCGAACTGGACAGGTACAGAACATAGCTCCTGAAGCTGTGAGAACTGGCAAGTACCGCTTTGTAAGAACAGCGCCCGTTTTGTTCTCCCCTATTGATAAAAAGACTTTATACTTCGCAGGCAATGTGCTTTTTAAAACCACTACCGGTGGCAGCAGCTGGCAAGTGATAAGTCCTGACCTTACAAGAGAAAGTTGGGATATACCAGAAAGTGTTGGAATTTATACTTCAGAGGAAATGAAGAAGATGCCAAGAAGAGGCGTCATCTATACAGTAGCTCCTTCTTTCAAAGATATCAATACCATTTGGGCAGGAACTGATGATGGACTGATTCATGTAACAAAGGATGGTGGGAAGACATGGAAAAACGTTACCCCTCCCGGTGTGACTTCATGGAGTAAGGTTTCATTGATGGAAGCAAGCCATTTTGATGCGAATACCGCTTTTGCAGCTGTTAACAGAATTCGTTGTGATGATATGAGAGCACATATCTATAAAACAACAGATGGTGGAAAAACCTGGAAAGAGATTGTTGAGGGTTTACCAAATGACCCTATAAATGCGGTGAGGGAAGATCCATATCAAAAAGGACTATTATATGCTGGTTCGGAAACCGCCGTTTATTTCTCGATTGATGAAGGAGCCCATTGGCAATCACTTCGGTTAAACATGCCTGCTACTTCCATCCGTGACCTTGTTGTTCATGAAGATGATATTGTAGTGGGAACCCACGGAAGGAGTTTTTGGATACTGGACGATATCACTCCATTAAGACAGGTTAAGCAAACTACCGGTTTGAAAAACATTCTTTTCAAACCACAGTTGGCCACAAGAGTTCGTTGGGGAATGTATACGGATACACCTCTTCCACAAGAGGAGCCTGCAGGACAAAACCCTCCCGATGGTGCCATCATCAACTACTATCTTGATGAGGCTGTTACTGATTTAACTCTTGAAATCAGAAACCCGGCTGGCTTGCTGATCCGCAGTTTTTCAAGCAAGGATACCTTTTACACCATACCAGCAGTGAATATTCCTCATTATTGGATTAGGCCACAACAGAAATTGTCTACTGAAAAGGGTTCCCATCGTTTCATTTGGGATCTCAAGTATACAGGATTAAACCTGCCTCCATCCTATCCTATTTCTGCCATTTTCAAGAATACAGAGCCAGACCCAACAGCTCCATGGGTTATGCCAGGTAAGTATACTATCAGGTTAAAGGTTAATGGAGAAACACAGGAACAGGTTTTACAAGTTAGGATGGATCCAAGAGTTAAGACTGCTCAAGCGGATTTACAAAAGCAACATGATTTGTCATTGCAATGCTATGTACTCAGACAGGAATCATCCGATTTAATAACAAAAGTGAAAGCGTTCAGGGAGAATATAAAAGCCCAATTAGTATCTGCCACTGGCGAAAAACTCGACAAACTAAAAAATACCGATAAGGCGCTGGCGGAACTGGAAAATCCAGGTCCTGGCTCCAAACTTCCAGGCCTAAGCCGTTTGCCAGGTACTTTTGCCGGACTGTTTGGGGTTTTGCAGGATGCAGACCTGGCTCCAACCAGCCAGGCGGCAGCCGGGGTGGCAGAGGCAGTAGCCAATTTTAATAGTATTAAGGCGAAATGGGAGGCTTTATCGAAGTAAAAAAGAGGAAATACATGCCTAACTGGCTGTTTTGGGCCTTGATTTACAAGACAATGGAGCAAAATCCCCAAGCCTGTAAAACTTTTGAAAGATTTTTAGTGTTAGGGCTTCATTAATAGCCGTTTATCCATACCTTTGCAAACTCTTTAAAAGAGTCGGCATGAAGCACCTGAGGACTTTTGATATTGCTTTTGTGGGATTAAAACCAGGTATTCATGAGTTTGACTATGAAATAACTGATAAGTTCTTTACAACATACCAGGAACAGGACTTTAAAAACTGTGTGGCTAAAGTAAACCTGTCGCTCGAGAAGAATACCGGCTTCATGCTTTTGAAGTTTGAAATTGGTGGTAAACTCGAAATTGGTTGTGACAGATGTGGAAATGCTTTACCTCTTGAGCTATGGGACGAGTTCAACATAGTGGTTAAGATGGTAGAGAATCCTGATGAAATGAATGAACAGGATGTTGACCCCGATGTATATTATATTTCAAGAGGGGAAAGCCATATCAACGTAGCCGACTGGATTTATGAATTCATCAACCTTAGCATCCCGATGCAGCGTATGTGCAGTGAAGAAGAAATGGGAGGGCCACATTGTAATAAAGAAGTGCTGGCCATGTTGAAGAGTATGGATTTTGAGAACAAACAACCCGAGAATCCTTTATGGAAAGGTCTCGACAAATTCAAAGATCTCGGAAACTGATTATAAAGATTTTAAATTGTAAGTTATGCCAAATCCGAAACGGAGACATTCGCAACAAAGAGGTGCCAAAAGAAGAACGCACTATAAGGCTGTGAAAGTTACCTTGAGCAAAGACAGTACCACTGGTGAAACCCATGTACGTCACCGCGCCCATGTAAGCGAGGGCAAATTGTATTATAAAGGAAAACTCGTGGCTGAGAAGTCACCAATCAAGTAATTTCCCTTTTTAATATAAACCGCAGCGCCGGAGATGACAATCTGTTTAGATATGATGGGTGGAGATTTTGCACCGCTTGAGGCGGTGAAAGGTCTCCAACGTTATTTTGCAGAAGAGTCCACTCCGGCTATGTTATTTCTGACCGGTGATGAAGCCCAGTTGAACCCTTTATTGGCGGAATACCTAATTCCGGCAGATAAAGTGAAAGTGATACATGCCCCTCAGGTAATCGGGTATCATGAACATCCTACTAAGGCTTTAAAGGAAAAGCAACAATCCTCCATTGCAATAGGTTTCCATTTATTAGCTACCGGCAAGGTAGATGCCTTCATCAGTGCAGGTAATACCGGTGCTATGCTGGTAGGGTCCCTTTTCAGTATCAAAGCCATGGAAGGGGTGCTTAGGCCCACTATTTCAACTGTAATTCCAAAAGAAAATGGGGAGACAGGGTTATTATTAGATGTGGGTCTCAATGCTGACTGTAAGCCGGAACACCTTAACCAGTTCGCTATACTGGGAGCATTATACGCAAAGCATATTCTTGGTTATGATAATCCAAGAGTAGCGTTATTGAATATTGGGGAAGAAGAAGGAAAAGGAAACCTGCTTGCCCAGGCTACCTATCCCCTGCTTAAAGAAAATAAGGAGATCAATTTCGTCGGTAATGTGGAAGGAAGAGATATCCTTCTCAACAAATCTGATGTAATGGTTTGTGATGGCTTTACAGGAAATGTGATTTTGAAAATGGCCGAGTCCTTATTCAATATCACACAACAGAAAAAAATCCATCACGAGTATTTCGACAAGTTCGATTTCGAAATTTATGGCGGTACTCCGGTTTTAGGAGTTGCAAAGCCTGTTATCATTGGACATGGCATTTCCCACGCCAAAGCTTTCTGCCAGATGATACGTATAGCTGAAAAAATGATCAGCACTGGACTTATGGAAAAAATGAAGGCCAGTTTTGAAGGTAAATAGTTATTTTACCGCCTCAACCAGCAGGTGCTGATGAAAAGCTTCCTCTCGTATTTTACCGCATATATCAAGTCTCTGAACAAATGGACATTATTACTGACTTCCATTTGGGTCACTCTATTTATAGTATGCAACTTTACAATTGGGATTGAAAGCCGGATCAAAAGCCTGCCCTTATTTTACGAACGCTTTACCGGATTTCTTTTATTATATACGCTACTCTTCGGAATGCCTTATTGGCTCAACTATTCCTTCAACAAGAACTATATACCTTACGGAAAAAGTTTCTACTGGCTTTTCTTATCAGGGCCTGTATTATTTGCGCTGAAAATGAGTCATAGGAATTTTGCAGGTATCTTTTATCCCGATAAAACTTATCCCTGGTATGATTATGCAAAACAGGTGTTGAACTGGCCAATAAATGCACTACTCCTGTTGATAGTTGTTTTCATAATATGGAAGATAGCTTCATTACCTTCTCCAGTTGCAGGACTATCCATGAAACGATTTTCAGTAAAGCCCTATCTTATTCTTTTAGCATGCATGATACCGTTGATTGCTTTTGCAGGCACTCAATCCGATTTCCTTCACACTTATCCGAAAGTCAAGAATATCTCTTTCATCAGTAATTACGTCACAAATTATTGGCCATACCAATTGATCTATGAATTGAGTTATGGTTCGGATTTCTTCAGTATAGAATTTTTCTTCAGAGGGTTCCTGGTATTAGGTTTTATTCGCTATGCCGGAAAAGACGCTATTTTACCGATGGCTGCCTTCTATTGCAGCATCCATTTCGGTAAGCCCTTACTGGAATGCATAACCTCTTATTTCGGCGGCATCATATTAGGCGTAATCGTTTATCGCACCAAAAGTATCTGGGGTGGGTTGTTGATGCATTTGGGGATTGCGTGGATGATGGAAGTTGCAGCATAACCCCTGCCCCCTATAAAGGCGGAACCTAGTTCAATCATAATAATTAATTTCTGAGGGAATCAATTATAAAGAGAAAGCAAATAGTACTAAACTATCGACTTTCTCTTTGTAATTAATTCGGCTATTGCTTAAAATATATGATTGACCTAGTTCCCCCTTTAGGGGGTCAGGGGGTTTAAAAGTACTACAAACCTATAAGCCGGATTCTGTACCCGGTTTCCCAGGTGGCTATCATTTATCTGTTCTGATATTTGCATATCAGAATCAATCCGCCTACCCTCCATCATCGGGCGAGTCACCCTTAAGCGATGGTATACGTGGCGTTTCAGCATGCAAGGTTTACCCACTATTACTGTTACCAATAATAATCGTGAGCTCTTACCTCACGTTTTCATCCTCACCTGTTCTTCCCGAAGAAAGAACAGGCAGTTATTTTCTGTGGCACTATCTGTTCTTGCTTTCACAAGACCCGGCTATTCACCGGTGCAATGCTCTGTGCTGTCCAGACTTTCCTCCCTTCCTGTAACAGAAGAGCGATAACCCGGTTTGTAGTTTTGCAAATCTACTGTAAAAAACCAGGATATGTAACAATACACTAAGTGTTAAACCTTACAGATTCAAATATTGCTTTATTAATAACTAACTTCAAGTTAAGGCTTTAGATAAAACAGCAATTCATTATAACCGGGACTGAATGAAAAAAAATCTCTCAATAGTCCGACCAAAGATTAAAAAACCTTCAGATGGCTCTTTGCAAATAAGAAGAGAAGCGAAGGCTTTTGAACTAATGGAGAAAAGGGTCATTAAATTCAAGAAATTATACTCTTTCATCAGTGAGATCAATCAGATGATTGTGAGGACATCAGATGAAGCCACCTTATTTCATGATACATGCAATATCGCCATACGAATCGGCAAATTCAGGATGGCCTGGATTGGTATTCTGGATCACGACACCAAACTATTAAATCCGGTTATGCATGCCGGATATGAAAAAGGATATCTCGCTAAAATAAAAAAAATACGGTCAACATTATCTGCTGAAGGAAGAGGACCCACTGGAGAAGCATTACGCAGGCTTTTGAACTAATGATAGAAAACGACCCAAGAATGCTTCCAGTGAGGTCAAAGATGATTGTGAGGACATCAGATGAGGCTTTGATACATGCAATATCGCCATACGAATCGGTTTCTTCGATGGATCATTACCAAACTTAAAGAAGATAAGAAAGGATATCTCGCTAAAATAAAAAATACGGTCAACATTATCTGCTGATTTCAATTTATGGATGCTTCCATGGAAAGAAGCTTTAGCCAGGGGTTATCTGTCATCCATTGCATTACCACTTAAAAAAGAAAAGAAAATAATTGGAGCCATTTCAATTTATGCAGGTGAAAAGAATTTCTTCACGAAAGATGAAATAAAACTCTTAAGAGAGGCAGCGCACGATATATCTTTTGCTTTAGAAATCATTGAGAACAATACGATTCAGAAAAAAAGTGAGGAAGAAATAACCTTTCTCTATGAGATATACGAAAAGGTTCAATTGGCCACCAGTGATACAATATGGGATTGGGATATAAAAAAAGATACCTTACAATTCAATAAAGGAATTATTGAATCTTATGGATATCCCAAAGAAATGATGGTAAGCTCCGTAAAATGGCGTGAAAAAAACATCCATCCGGATGACCTGGAAAGAGTTCAACTATCAATAGCAGACTGTTTGAAAAGAAGAATACTACCATTTCTTTAGAATACCGCTTCAAGGCTGCTAACAATAGATATAAATTTGTTTTCGACAGAGCCTTTATTGTTTTCTATAAAGGCAAACCTATCAGGATGGTCGGCGCCATGCAGGATATCACTTTCCAGAAAGAAGAAGAATTGCGATTGGCTAAGACTATCATTAAAGCGCAGGAAGCAGAAAGACATTTCATTGGACAAGAGCTTCATGATAATGTAAATCAACTGTTAGTCGCCTCCCAGTTGAATCTTGGCATGGTCAAAAAAATGAATCCGGAAAAAGCAGCTGAACTTATTGATAATATAAAAGGATATATAAGTACAGCGATAAATGAAATCAGAAACCTCTCTCACCAACTTTCGCCATCTTCTTTTGGTGATGTAACACTTAAAGATGTATTTGAAAACCTCCTGCAAGGAATTAATGCCAATAATGATTACAGGATTCAACTGAAATTTCACTACCCACAAAATGAACCACTCAATCAGGATCTTCAAATTACCCTTTACAGAATACTACAGGAAGCATTGAATAATATTGTGAAATATGCCAAAGCCAGTAACATCGAGATAATTGTCGATAAAACAGAAAAGGGATTACTATGAGTAT
>JBGAQE010000158.1:0-9160 GCA_044220885.1 Chitinophagaceae bacterium | reverse complement strand
TCAATCCTTTAATGCTCAAGACAAACAATCCCAGTTAATCATATAAATCATAGCGTAAACCCAGTCTGTATTTGGCTGTTCATCCTGTTCATCCCATTATCCTTTCCATCCTAGTCCGTGTTTTCCCTCGCCTCGCAGAAGCGAATTATCATCAATTCTGTTGCATTAAACTAATCTCAGTGTTCAACGATATATGGTATTAATCATATATGAATCACAATCGTATGACAATTGTCAACAACATTTAAACTATTTGTAGGTTTTGAACTACTTGGTCTCCTTATCGCTAGATTGATAAACTTTTCCTCCCTAATTGCCCCACATTAACCAACTCTAAACTGAAGTAAATGAAAAAGCTTTTGTATCTCTTTATTGCCTTGTCATCATTCGTCACGGCAAATTCACAGTCAGTAGGTATAGGAACAACTGCGCCTAATACCAACGCTATCCTCGACATATTCAGTAACAACAAAGGTGTACTTATCCCCCGTATTACAGATACTGGCACCGTTCCAAATCCATTAGAAGGAATGATCATCTATAACAAGAATACAAAGACGCCATATTATCATAATGGTCAGCAATGGGTGTCGTTGGGTGGTAGACTCCTGGTGGTGCAAACGCACCAACTACAGATAAAATCACTTACCAGTTATGTGGTCCAGGGTTCAGCTGTGTTGAAGAGGAAATACTTTCGGTATCAGTCGGAGTATCGAACCCTACATCTATAGGACCTGGTGGCATAACACCTGGCACCACAAATTTTTCTAGTTTTAATTTGATGAAGCCATTGGATGCAAACTCATAAGGTATAAGTAGGATGGCAATATCAGGTTCAAAATACTCTTCTATTGAGATTAAGTTTTATGCACTTGGGCAACTGACGCCCTATATATCGTATAAGTTTAACGTCATTATATTTGAAAGTTATCAGATTAGTGGTTCTTCAGGTGGGGGAAGTATGTTTGAAAGCATATCAATTGCATACGAAACCTACGGTTTCAAGGACTGGGAACATAATTTATCATTTAGTTACAGTTTGGTTACAAAAACATTTGGAGCTTATTGATTCTTTTATTGTGCCTACAGTAGCTGTTGGAACACTTGCAATGCAGGTGTCACAACTTCTGTAGGCATATTTTATTTTGCAATTTGAGAATCCTGTCAATCCATTAACTTCATATCGAATTCAAAAAGGTTACTGGATATGACACTTGAAATTCTACTGCGTTACCTGCATTTTGTAAGCATCTTTACCATTGTATCTACTCTTGCTATTGAATCTGTATTGGTAAAAAAGAAAATGACCAGATCAGAGATTAGCCGTTTGGCAAAAATCGATGCCATCTATGGTATCGCATCTTTAGTACTCCTCGCCGCCGGACTCACCCTCTGGTTTAGTGGCATTGGCAAACCAACCATTTATTACAGCAAGAACTGGATCTTCCATACCAAAATATTACTTTTTCTCTTAGTTGGAATCTTATCCATCAAACCAACCATCTACTTTCTCAAACAACGCAAAGGCACCCAGGATGAAACCATCACCCTTCCTTCTTCAATACCATTATTGATAAAACTGGAATTGATACTATTAGCGATTATACCACTACTCGCAGGTCTTATGTCACGCGGACTAGGATACTTTGGAAACTAAAGAGTACAAGGATATGTTTCTTCGAAACATAGTTGTCTACTAGGATTGACAACAAATGCAAGGAGATGGAAAGGATGAACAGGATGTACAGGATGGTCTTTGAATTAATGGGGTTTAAAACTGGGATTACGCTTCGGATTCACCCCTGATTGGCAGGGAGTAATTACAGTACTTTATAAACTAAGTCTAATGTAATTATTCTGAGATTCACGAGATTTATATTTGTTAGAAAGTGTAGTATGAATAAAGATTTAAGGAATTCAGGATGAACAACCAATACAGACTGGGATTACTATGATTTATTTGATTAGCAGTGATTTTTTGTCAAGAGTCAAAATGGTTTAATGAGGTGCGTGAAGACACGCACCTTAGCGGCAAACAGAGCAAATCTCAGCTAATCTCTAAAATCAAATTAATCCCAGTCTGTATTGACTGTTCATCCTGTACATCCTTCCATCCTTTACATCCTAGTCCAGACAAATATGTTTCGAAGAAACATAAAATTTATTCATCCAGGTACCTCGGCAGTAATATCACAGCTAATCACATAAATCAAAAGAATCCCAGTCTGTATTGGCTGTTAATCCTGTATTTCCTTTAATCCTTTAATCCTGCATAAGACAAAAGTGCTTCGAAGAAACATCCTGTATATCCCTATTATCCTTTCCATCAAGGTCCTGTACTGGCTGTTCATCCTATTTCGTACTTTTGCACCGTGAGTTACCCTTCTCTTACAATCACATTCCTCGGTACCGGAACCAGCAGCGGCGTCCCAATGATTGGATGCGAATGCGAGGTGTGTCAATCCACTAATCAAAAAGACAACCGCCTCCGGTCCAGTTTGCTGATACAATCACCCTCCACCACTATCGTAATCGACGCCGGCCCCGATTTCAGGTACCAGATGTTAAGAGCCAAGGTGAAGCAACTCGATGCTATTCTGTTCACACATCCGCATAAGGATCATGTAGCAGGACTTGATGATGTTCGCGCCTATAACTATTTATCAGGCTTGCCAATGCAGGTATTTGCGAATGAGATGACGCAGGATGTACTGGTGAGAGAATTCCCTTATGCTTTTGCCGAGACAAGATATCTACCGGAAATAAAATTAAACACCATCAGTGCAGATCCATTTACAATAGGAGATATAGAAGTGCTACCTATCGAAGTATGGCATCATAAAATGCCGGTACTTCCGCTTCTGGCTTCACCTATATAACTGATGCCAACAGAATAGAAGCTGAAGAAAGAATGAAAATTGCACATGGTGATATTCTGGTATTTGTATTGAAAAGAAAAGCATATCTCTCAGAAGAAGGTATTTTCAGTTGGAAAGGATCTTGCTAATAAAGAAACCTATTTCACCATATAAGTCATCAATTGGGTAAACATGATGATGTGGAAAATGAATCCAGAGAGTTTTTTTTCTGGCGTAGTGCTGCTAAAGCTATGAAACTAAATTTTGTAACAGATCAGCGAAAGTTTGGAAACATAGCCGTTCATGCCGGCCTCCTTAGTCCTTTCCTGAACATCTGATGAAGCAGATGCAGTAAGGGCAATGATAGTAATTATTATTGAATTCCCTTATGTTTCGACTGGCACTATATCCATCAAGAATGGCAGATCCATCAAAATAATATCAGAATCCCCCTCCCTTACTTTTCAGCCTGTAAACCATTTTCTGTTTTTGCATTCCAGTTGGTCAGCATTTTTTCTGCCACCATAACGTTAACTTTTCACTATACTTTAAACCGGCATCTTATCAAATGTCCTTCCGACAGTAAAATTTGGCCTTGCTGTATTCCACTTCATGATCTCTCACAGCCCAAGACCTGATCTTTTCTTCTATAGTTGTCCATTTCAAAGATCCGCATCTTTCTCTATACCTATGCCCGTATCAGTTACGGCAAAATAAATCGCCGAATGAGAATTATTTTTTTACTACAGAAACTTCTATGGTGACCCATTTCTGGTAATGCACTAAAACTGGCTTACTTCATCGTGCAATGAAAGGTTCCAACCACTTTCTTCCCAATACGGTTGGCCATTTTTATATTGTTGAATCCTGACCTTAGCACAATTATTTTGCCTCTTCAATTTTGCTGAGTATTGAACTTACAAACCTGTTTTCCAATTGCGACAGTATTTCATCATCTTCAGAGGAACCGATAATGGCAAGTCCTTATTTCATGACTCATNGGCACTGTATCCATCTTGAGGAACGGCTGTCCAACTTGATCCATTTGTTGAGTAGATGATATAATCCCTGCCGGTTGAAACATCTGTAACTCCCCCAATAAATTTTGTGCCATCATAACTTAATGTTCCCTGGTCATAATCGCCTCCAAGCTTTGCTCCAACTGGAGTGTTGTTACAGGTTGCTTTATTACCCCAACTTGCTGCAGTTTGAGGTGTATTGGTTGATAATGTAAAGAACTGACTGGGTACATTGTATTCTAAACCATTATCATAAACGAATTCAACTCCCAATACATGATATGCAGATCCATCATAAACTACATCCTTATAATACCCTGCTATAAAGGCAGTAGTGGGGGTGATGTCAGTCCAGGTAATACCATCTGCTGAAAAATATAAAAGACCTTGGTAGTTTGTATTATTGGTGCCCATTCCAAAAAAATAACCGTTTACATATTTAATTTTTACCAGAGAAATTGCATCAGTATTGGCAGTTATCCAACTTGTTCCGTTGTTGGTGGAATATCTGATAAAGGAGCCATTTCCATCATAACCTGCACCTACAAACCGGCCATTGCCATAAGCCATTGCATAAAATGATTCCTGGATATTGCTGGTATAGGCAGTTGACCAACTATCCCCTTCATCTGTAGATTTGTATACTTTGTAGAAACCGCCTGCAAGGATAGTACTTCCATCTGTCGCAATACTCATTACCTGCGCTGTACCGATAGCTGACCGGCAGGTCCAGTTAAAGAAATCTGTTGAATTGTAAAGAACCCATCATTGCCCACATATCCGGCTGCAACATATTTATTCGTGGTTTTTACCACATCTGAAAAACTGGCGCCACTATGTGCATAGGTTAACCCATCTGTTGAAGTGACAAAACCTTCATTCCCATTTACAAAAAATATTCCGTTAACAATTTCGGATTCCTGTGGTACTATATAAGCTGATTTGGGAAGAAGGGTCCAGGCAGTTCCGTTTGTTGAAACGAAAGTGGATCCGTATCCTAACCAATATTGGGAACTTCCATAGAAATAGTATTTTGTTCCATCCCAAACGGCATTAAAAATCTGGTTTCCATTTCCGAACGATGCTGTGCTTAAATCGGGATTGGTTACTACAACAGAAGGGGTGATATTCGACCAGGTGCTACCATCAGATGAAGTATACATCACCTGACCAATTGTGAACATCCAGAATTTGTTATTCAGGAATTCTACACGGTTAACAGATTCATAGTTGAAATAGTCATATCCTTTTACAGACCAGCTATTGTTTGCGGCAGTAGTGGATCTATATGCGTACGCATAAGAACCTCCGGTATTTCTTGCAGCAATCACATATACGCCATTCCCATAGCTGAGTGAAAAGAAGTTGTCGGTAGCCACGCCTACGCTAAAAGTTATGGTTGTCCAACTGATGCCATCGGTAGAACTCAATAGTGTTCTGTTTGTTCCAATTGCAAAAAATTTCGAATTATAGAAATAAACTCTGTAAAGATGATTGACTGTACCTGATGTTCTTGTTGTCCAGGTAATTCCATCCGATGAAGATTGAATAGTTCCGTCTTGACCAACTATTACAAATAAGCTGGCACCAAATGCCATAGCGTTAAATTGCTTAGCAGCTAGTCCCGATGTCATCACCAAATTCCAAGTGGTTGCGTTCGATGAGGAGTAAATGCGGTTAGAGTTATTACTATAACCTCCTAGCACCAGATAAACTGAATTGCCATAACTGGTGGCATTGCTACTTGAACCTACAGGGTAACCAACCTGCGCATAGATATTGGGTGTTTGTGATACTGCGTTAATACTTAAAGAAAGAAGAAATAAAATTGCAGAAATGAGTGAAATGCTTCTGGAAGATTTCATACGGATATTAGTCATGGGTATAGGAATTAGGATTACGAAATTTCAATTATTCATTTACTTAAACAATGATATTGGTTATTTATTTTAACAACTTTCATCATTAATCATATACCATTAGAGTTTGTAAGTAGAATATATTTTATACTAGAGTTATGGCTATTTATTACTCAATTCCATAATAGGATGAACAGCCAATAATGACTGGGATTAAAAACTGAGATTAATGGGATTTAAAACTGGGATTAATTTGATTTATGGGATTGGCTGGGAATAATTGTCTGAATCACGATTTAAAGGATTCAAGGAAGTACAGGATGAACAGCCAATACAAACTGGGATTAATATGATTTATTTGATTAGCTGTGATTTTTTGTCAATAATCGGAATGGTTTAATGATGCGCGTGTCTTCACGCACCTCAGCATTAAAATCCCAGCTAATCATTATAATCCCAATAATCCCAGTTTTAAATCCCATTAATCTCAGTTATTAATCCCAGTTTTAAAGACTGGTCCGGACAAATACACCCAGCCAATCCCATAAATCAAAATAATCCCAGTCTGTATTGGCTGTTCATCCTGTATTTCCTTCCATCCTTTAAATCCTAGTCTAAACAAACATGTTTCGCAGAAACATCCTCGTTCAAAATCACTGTCCGTTTTCGTACTTTTGTCCCGTGAGTTACCCTCCCCTTACAATCACATTCCTCGGTACCGGAACCAGCAGCGGCGTTCCCATGATCGGCTGCGAATGCGAAGTCTGTCAATCCTCTAACAAAAAAGACAACCGCCTCCGGTCCAGTTTGCTGATTCAATCACCTACCACCACTATTGTCATCGACGCCGGTCCCGATTTCAGGTACCAGATGCTGAGAGCCAAGGTCAAGCAACTCGATGCTATCCTGTTCACGCATCCTCATAAGGATCATGTAGCAGGACTTGATGATGTTCGCGCCTATAACTATTTATCAGGCTTGCCAATGCAGGTATTTGCGAATGAGATGACGCAGGATGTACTGGTGAGAGAATTCCCTTATGCTTTTGCCGAGACAAGATATCCTGGTGTACCGGAAATAAAATTAAATACCATCAGTGCAGATCCATTTACTATAGGAGATATAGAAGTACAGCCTATTGAGGTATGGCATCATAAAATGCCGGTATTCAAGTTCCGCTTTGGTGGCTTCACCTATATAACTGATGCCAACAGGATAGAAGCTGAAGAAAGAATGAAAATTGCAGGTGGTGATATTCTGGTATTGAATGTATTGAGGAAAGAAAAGCATATCTCTCACTTTACTCTTGAAGAAGGTATTTCAGTTGGAAAGGATCTTGCTAATAAAGAAACCTATTTCACCCATATAAGTCATCAATTGGGTAAACATGATGATGTGGAGAATGAATTGCCAGAGAGTTTTTTTCTGGCGTACGATGGACTTCAGCTAAAGCTATGAAGCTTTTTTTCCAGTGAATTTTGTAATGGTATCAAAAAGATCGGCAGGCTTAAAAGGTTTGGAAACATAGCCGTTCATTCCGGCCTCCTTAGTCCTTTCCTGAACATCAGATGAAGCAGATGCAGTAAGGGCAATAATAGGTATATTATTATTGAATTCCCTTATATTTCGACTGGCACTATATCCATCAAGTATCGGCATCTGAAGATCCATCAAAATAATATCGAAGTTCCCCTCCCTTACTTTTCCAATTGCCTGTAACCCATTTTCTGCTACTTCAACTTTAGCATTCCAATTGGTCAGCATTTTCTCTGCTACCATCACATTGAATTCAACATCTTCAACCAACAAAATTTTCAAACCAGCCAGGTCAGAAAGTACTTGTACCATTTTTGGGTTTATTTACTTCTAATGGTGCATCTCCTTTCTTAAAGTCGACAGTAAAAAAGAATTTAGCGCCTTTACCAGGTATGCTTTCTACATGAATATCCGATTTCATGAGTGATAGCAATCTCTTGATGATGGCTAGCCCAAGACCTGATCCTCCAAACTCTCTTGTAATTTCTGAGTTAGCTTGCGAGAAATGTTCAAAGATCAGTTTTTGTTTATCTTTTTCAATTCCGATACCCGTATCAGTTACGGCAAAGTATATGGAAGAATGCGTAGCTGTGTTTTTTGCTACAGAAACTTCAATGGTTATGAAACCATTTCTGGTGAACTTGACAGCATTCGACACGAGATTATTCAATACCTGTCCCAGACTTACTTCATCGATACATAAATACTGTGGAAGGTCGGCATCCAGCAACACTTTCATGATATTGCCTCTTTCTTCAGCCCTTATGCGGTTGGCCATTTTTATATTATTGACCAGTTGCCTTAGGTCAATACTTCTTTCAGACAATTCAATCTTACCTTCTTCAATTTTGCTGAAATCCAGTATGTCATTTATCAGGTTCAATAAGTTTCAGCTGAGATATTCAGAGTACATGTTTCACCAGACAGTGGCATATCATCACTCATCATCAGATGTGCACTACCGATGATGGCATTAAGCGGGGTCCTTATTTCGCAGATCATCACTGAAAGGAAATCGCCCTTGCCTTTAGCCGCTTTTTCTGCTGCATCTCTGGCCTTGGTTAATTCAACTTCCAGCAATTTGGTTTTTTGAATCTGTTTTTCAAGATAGCTAACTACATCTATCAATTCGTCTGAAGCAATGTCGAATGGGATGGTGGCTGATGAATCGAGAATTGATAGCTTCCTTAAGCTTTATAATAGATTGGTGCCTGATATTATTCTGGGCTTCCATATCGTTCAATACTTCCTGATACTCTTTTTCACTGATCATGTAAGCATGTTCTGAAATCTGTTTATCTCTTTCGAATGAGTTGTAGGTACTGTTTACCACAGCAAGAAATTCTTCAAATCCAGCTGGCAACGCAGTGCCATCTTTGAAGTGCTTCTTAACTTGTTTATCCGTTAATTGTAGTATTTCATAGAGTAGTGTAACGCTAGTTTTCGGTATAGGTTGTAATGGTCATGGTTTGATTGTGAAGCCCCACAGCGTTTCAAACGGAATGGCGATATTTCCCCATAAGAGTAGAACCCTGTTGTTTGAGTATGTTTTCCAAATATCTCACGCTCCGATTGCACTTCTTCTTCTGTTCTTTCTTGAAGTATCAGTTTTCTTCCTACACAACTAATAAGAATTGCTAAATCCGGATTTGTCGGGAATGTCTCAATACTGTTCTTTGCAGCATTTGACGAGCCGTCAATCAATTTAATCGAAATTAACTCACATCAGCATACCTTGCTTCCTTCCGGTAAATTGCCAGCGAATGTCATCGATTTCTCTTCCTCATTGATAGATAGAATAGTTCGTACCATCTGATTCACCCGTAGGAATGTCGCGAAGCAATAATGGGAATAAGGCAGAACCTGGCAAATCATTTTTATATGGACC
>JBGAQE010000157.1:0-8902 GCA_044220885.1 Chitinophagaceae bacterium | reverse complement strand
CACGCAAACGAATGCCTGTCAGCTTTTGGCATCAGAGTGAACCATACTATCATATTTCTTCCTATCTTATCCGAAATTGCTGGTCATGGCTGCTACAACTACTGCTCCTGTTTCCCAACGTCTATTATCTCTCGATTTCATGAGGGGATTGATAATGGTGCTACTTGTAATGGAAAGCACCGGTTTATATGAACATTTAGCCACTGCCACAGAAGGCAATGTATTGAGTGGTGTTTTCCAGCAGCTCTTTCATCATCCATGGAACGGGTTACGATTCTGGGACCTTATTCAACCTGGATTCATGTTCATGGCAGGTACAGCAATGGCATATTCCTTAACAAGACAGAAGGAATCTGGAGTTACCTGGTCGCAGAGCTTTCAAAAAGTATTAAAGCGCAGTGGTTGGTTATTTTTCTGGGGTGTATTGGATTATGCAGTTCGCCCGGGAGGTCTATCATTTGAATTATGGGATGTGCTTACGCAACTTTCATTCACTACCCTGGTAGCCTTTCTGGTATTCAACTGGAAGTCTTCTTATCAGATTATTTTTTGCGTTGGCATACTGTTGCTCACCGAAGCCTTATATCGATTTACAAATGTTAACGGGTTCGACCAACCCTTCACCGATCAGAAAAATTTTGGCAATTACATAGACTTATTATTGATGAACAAGATCAATCAGGGAGGATGGGTTGCTATCAATTGTATTCCAACAGCAGTTCATACTATTGCAGGGGCTATTGTTGGAAAACTATTACTGACCAGCAGGAATGACAAAACAAAACAATTATTTATTTGGGGAGCCATTTGTTTAGTTGCAGGCTTCGGACTGGACTTAGGTGGTATCACCCCCATAATAAAAAGAATTGCTACCAGCTCATTTACGCTGGCATCCTTAGGTTGGTGCTTGTGGGGATTGGCCACTTGCTATTGGTGGATAGACATAAAAAACCACCGCAACTATCTCAGCTTTTTTACCATTGTGGGAATGAACTCAATATTCATCTATCTCTTCATTGAAATTATAGGTCATCGATGGTTCAATGAATATATCAGCTTTATTGCAAACGGTGTTTTAGCATGGGTTAATACCCCTTTATTACTCAGTAATATTCTTGCTTCGTTATGTGTTTTTGGCCTGGAGTGGGGACTCTGTTATTTTCTTTATAAGAAGAAGATATTTTTCAAATTATAAAAATGCCTTGTCCCATTTGTGGAAATTCAGCTACAAAATAGAAGCCTATGGGGCTGATAAGAATCAATTATATTTCTGATACAAAGTATTAATTATTCAGAAAATCCGATTTAAATTACATTGTGACTTTTAGCAATTTGAGGCTTCCAAATTATCATATGTCCATCTTGTGAATGCCAAAACTCCGTCACTTGGAGAAACCGGTTAAGTAGTTTAAGGGGGAATAGTGCAGTACAATATATTAATTTCCTGAAACCAGATTGTAGCTAGAGTATTGCAGCTGTTTTGAAAACGTACTTCCAATACGTCCCGATTTGGAAAGGCTCTAATGCGGCAAAACATACTAACACCTACCTTGCCCTTTCGTCTCCTCAATAATCTTGGGGAAGCCATCATATGCTTGTCTGAAACACAGGAAATCCTCTTTATTAATTCAGCAGCAACTGATATCACAGGCCCTGTTACCTTCGCTACCCATCTTCCTGAACAAGCAAGAATCATTGATGAGAATGGCAATAATGTTAATGCTACAAAAATGGTTTGTAAGGGAACAGCCTATTACACAACTTGGAATTGAGTTTAATGTACTACCTCTTCAATGGTTAAAAATAAACTGTCATAGGGCGGAATTGGAGGAAGATGGATTTGAGGGCTTTCTGGTGACAATGAAAAGGATGGATTACCTATCGAATCTCTTTGAAAAAATGGATCGGGGTTATGCCATCCTGAACAAGCAACTGACACTTGAATATTACAATGAATCTATAGACAGGTTAATCACCTGGTTATACCATAAACCACTGAGGAGGGGGTTAGATGCCCGCTATTTCATACTCCCTGAATTCGTAGAGCGGGCCGATGCTTTATTACAAGAGGCCCTGTCGGGGAAAACCAACGAAATAATCTGCGAAAACGATATAACAAAAAATAAGGGGGTCTTTTCCATAAACATTGCCCCATTCGTTCAAGGTTCTAAAATAGAAGGTGTGATCATTTGTTTCCAGGATATAACTGAAAGACATATGGCCGCATCCGAACTGAAGAAAAGCATTGAACGCTTCGAAATAGTAGCAGAACTAGTAAATGAATTGGTTTGGGAATTTATTCCCAATAGCGGGTGGTTGCATTTCAATCCCTCAAGATTAAACGCCCTATATAACGTTCAGGTTAATAGTCCGATTCAGATGGGTGAGTTCCTGAAAATATACCTGCACCCAGAAGAAGTAACGAGTTATATAAAACAGATGAATGATGCGAGCAATAATGGTTCAACCATGGCATCCTTCCCTGTAAACAGATTCATCAAACCGGATGGTTCCATTGTATACACCAGGACTTTTGTCCGGATGATACGCAATGCCGCTGGTGATGTAGAGAAAGTTATTGGTGTAACATATGATCATACAAAAGAGCATCTGGCTTCAAAAGAAATCAAGAAAAGTCATGAGAGGTTTGAGGTGATCTCAAAAGTCAGTAATGACCTTATTTGGGAATACTATGCAATTCCTGATCAGATTTTCTTCAATGAAGAAAGATTGTTTGAACTGTTCAAGATTCATCACAAAAGTCCTGACAGCTTGATGGGTTTTATGAATTCAGTTTTGCATCCCGACGATTTCCTCGCTTATGTAAGTAACGTGGAAATGGCTTATGAAACAAAAAACCCAAAACTGGATTTTCCTGTATTCAGATATGTACAGTCTGATGGCAACTTCAAGTATGCAAAAATAACGGGTCAGGTATTTTTTAATGAAGAAGGGGAAATAGAAAAAGTAATTGGAGTAACCCGTGACGTAACCATCGCGTATACTGCAGAACTGGAGTTGAAAAAAAGTAATGAGAGATATGAATTGGCGGGCCAAGCCTCTTATGACCTGATATGGGAGAGAAATATACAAGATAATTTCTATCATTTCAATGAAGCATTGCTGACGAATTTTGGATATAACCACCTGGAAGAATGGCCACAATCAAGATTTTATGATGAAATTCTGCATCCCGATGACAAGGAAATGATTATGAACCATGCCAGGAATTTCTACAGCCAAAAACTCAAAAATTTCAGTTATCCAATTCATCGGTTCCTGAAAAAAGACGGCACTACAGCCTATGTTGATGTTCGCTGCATAGCTATCTATAGTGAAAACGGAACACCAATAAAAACAGTTGGGGTGGCTAGGGATATAAGTGCCCGTTATCTTTCTGAAGAAGCCTTGCGAAAAAGCAATGAACGCTTTAATCTGGCAGCCCATGCCTCTTTCGACTTAATATGGGATATTGATATAGCAACAAATATCATTTCATTCAATGACCTAATTGAAAGCATGTGGGGACATCCCATGTACGATTCCATGCCTCTCCCCGATTTCATGATGAAGCTGATTCATCCTGATGACCAGAAGTGGGTCTATGACAGGTTTGTAACCTTCATCAAATCTTCAGAAACACAGATGGAAATTCCAGTTCATCGTGTGGTTAAGAAAAATGGAGAGAATGCATATGTAATGGTAAGAGTTCTGGCTATACGAAGACCCGACAACTATATGATCAGGATGATCGGTGTTACAAGGGATATCACCGAAAACCATTTGGCAGAACAAAAATTACTTGTAAGCAATGAAAGATATGAATTGATTGCAAGTGCTACCAGCGATATCATCTGGGAGTGGACCATCAATAATAACAGCCTTTTCTTTTGGAACGATAGCTTCTTCAAACTTTTTGGTTATAAAGCACATAACACTCATACTACCATTGAGTGGAGAAATGAAAAGATTCATCCGGATGACCAGAAAAAAGTCCAGAAAAAAATACAAGCGAGTTTCCAATCCAAAAAAACTGTACTGAACCTTCAGTACCGATTTATGGATGCTCTGGGGCGCTATCATAATATACTCGACAGGGCCTTTATCAACTATGATGCAGATGGAAATCCAGTGAAGATTACTGGTGCCATGCAAGACATTTCTGAAGTAAAAGAACTGGAAGCCAAATTACAGAAAGAAGCCCTCTTCCATCAGCAACAGGTAACTGAGGTAACAATTCAGACACAGGAAAAAGAAAGGGAAGAAATTGGAAGGGAATTACATGATAATATCAACCAGCTGCTGGCTATTGTTATGGTTTACTTATCTGTTATAAAAGCAGATCAGGAAAATGCAGACATCATCCAGAAAAGCAGAAACCTGGTTGATTCAGCTATTCAGGAAATAAGAAAATTGTCCAAGAAATTGATATCACCCGTATTGGATATGGGATTGGATGATGCCATGACCATGCTTTTCCTTGACTCAGGAATTGCCACCGGAATCAAGTTCCATTTCGTAAGCAAGAAATTCGATCTCTCAAAAGTTCCCCGTCACCTGCAACTGATGCTTTACAGGATAGTTCAGGAAGAAGTGAATAATATCATCAAACATTCGAAAGCTTCAGAAGTAAGAGCCACCCTTAAAGTAAGCAAACACCATATTTCCATCACCATGAAAGATAATGGGATCGGATTCGATACCCATAAGAAATCTGCCGGTGTAGGTATAAGGAATATGCGAAGCAGGGCTATACTCTATAACGGCACATTGAGTATCGATAGCGAACCCGGAAAAGGCTGCTCTATCGAAATAAAAGTGCCGCTTCAAAATAAATACTACTGATATCCCCCACTAACATAAAGACTGGCCCGTATATTGTTAAATTGAGCAGCGACAGCTAATTCAATTTCATCGTATTGCAGCGATATTATACTTTTACCGGTCAATACTAGCTATGCAGTTGAAATCTATTTTATTGAGCCTGATATTCCTGTGCATAGCAGGACAGGTGAGCGCACAGGTCTGTACCACACTTGGACAGAATCCAACCACTGCATTTCCTGTATGTGGTGTTGATACTTTCAGCCAGTCCACTGTACCCCTCTGTGGCGGCACCCCTGTACCTGGAAAATGCACCGATGCCTTAAGCGATGTAAACCCATTCTGGTATAAATTCACCTGTTTTACAGGAGGGACCCTCGGCTTTACTGTAACACCTATAGACCTTAATGATGATTATGACTGGCAGATATTCGATGTCACCAATCGCAATCCAATGGATGTATTCACAGACGCTTCTCTTTTTGTTGCTTGTAACTGGTCTGGAAGAACAGGTATCACTGGAGCTTCTACCGTAGGCACCACTTTGATTAATTGTGCCGGTAATTCTTATCCGACTTTCAGTTCAATGCCTACTTTAATACAGGGACATGAATATCTTTTGTTATTGAGTAATTTCAGTGCTTCCCAAAAAGGATACAAACTGGCTTTTGGTGGTGGCACCGCCAGCATCACTGATCCGCTGGATCCTCATCTTAGCCGCGCTGTAGCCTCATGTGGTGGTTTAAAAATAGGTGTGAAACTGAACAAGAAAATGCGCTGTAATAGCTTAGCTGCTAATGGAAGCGATTTCAGCATCAGCCCCGCTAATGGCACTATTCTAAGTGCATCTGCCACCAGTTGTAATACTGGCTTTGACATGGACTCAGTAGTACTCACTATGAGTAATACGCTACCTCCAGGGAATTATACATTATCTGTAAAAAACGGTTCCGACGGCAACACGTTATTAGATCTTTGCAAGAATGGGATAAGCACAACAGAAACGATTCCTTTTACTGTATTTCCGGTTCAACCAACGCCGATGGATAGTATCAAACCTGTAGCTTGTGCACCAACCCAATTGCAACTGATATTCCGCCAACCTATACTTTGTAGTACTATTGCAGCTAATGGAAGTGATTTTACTGTAACAGGACCAACACCCGTAACAGTTGTGAGTGCTACTGGCAACTGCGGCTCCAATTCCATTTCAACAGGCATACAAGTCAACCTTGCAGGCCCAATTCAGGTTGGAGGTATTTATCGAATCACTTTAAGGACAGGCACTGATGGCAATACCATCCAAAACGATTGTAACCTTCCCACACCAGCCGGTTCATTCCTCGACTTTACAGTTAAAGACACTGTATCGGCGGATTTCAACTATTCATTATTGTTAGGATGTACCAGAGATACATTGAACCTATTCCATGATGGTCGAAATGGGGTTAACAAGTGGACATGGACTTCCAACAACAGCTCTATAGGAACCCAACAGTCAGCCACTGTCATTTATCCTGATTATGGAAACAAGATCATCAAACTGATAGTATCTAATGGAGTTTGTGCAGATACATCTACACAAACAGTAGTGCTGGACAATGAATTGACTGCGGCCTTCAGCTTTCCTGAAGTGGTTTGTCCGGAGGACCGTGTTACTTTTGTCGATGAAAGCAAAGGAAGAATATTAAACTGGACTTGGACATTCGGCACTGGCTTCACTTCTACTTTACAGAATCCACCACCCCAACAATTACCTGCTCCAACAACAACGAGAGAAATATTTTACAGCATCAGGCTAATAGTTCAGGATGCACAATGTAGCGATACAGTAATCCACAAAATAAAAGCTGTAAATACCTGCCGTATAGCAGTACCCAACGCATTCACACCTAACAATGATGGAAGAAATGATTTCCTGTATCCATTAAATGCTTACAAAGCCGACCAGCTGACTTTCAGGGTCTATAGTCGCTACGGTCAGGTGGTTTTCGAAACCCGCGATTGGACAAAGAAATGGGATGGAACAATCAATGGCCGGCAGCAAGCCACAGGAACCTATGTATGGATTCTGCAATATATCGATCACGATACGGGAGTGCCGGTAGTAAAGAAAGGGACTACTGTATTAATACGATAAGAACTACTTATTCATATATGGAATGAAAGAGTGATTTCAAACGGGTTGTTGATGTACCAGAACCTGGATGTTCTTTAATTACAGTCTTTATATCTGCAATCCGTTTGTCAAAATCAGGATGTGTACTAAGATAAGGAATAGCGGATGCACCACCCGTTTCCCTCTGTAACATCTCAATCAAATGCAACATTCCTTCCGTATTCAACCCGCTTTTTTCCATCAATAGAATCCCTTGTCTATCAGCATCCGATTCCAGCGATCTTGAATATTGCAAGCCCTTCAATTCATCCGCATTCGATACCAGGTAGCCCACAACACCAGAATTGTTTCCAATTAGTAATGAAAGGAATAATTGTCTTGCCGTACCCCTGAATAAGGTACGAAGAGAATGTCTCTCGGCAATATGTGTGGCTTCATGACCCAATAATGCCGCTAGCTCTTCTGGTGTTTTCATCCCTTCCAAAATAGCATCATTCACTACAATATGTCCGCCAGGTATAGCATAGGCATTAATATCGCTTGAATGAACAACAGTAATTCTTACAGGATAACCCACTTTATAATTCAGTTCAGCATAGAATGAATTGAGTATGTCTGATTTGGCAGTATCCACTTCCTGACCACTCATTGTGGCATTATACAAATTGTTCCCTAATTCAATTTCTGTTTCTTTTGAAAAGCGCATGGCCATCTTCTCTCCCAACCAGGGAACAAAAATCAAGTAGAGGAAAGCGATGAAAGCAACAACACTTCCCGCAATTATCAATACTTTATTGCGGGTGTTACCCCAAACTTTATGATAAAGGCCACCTGTTACAGGATAAGAACGAAACTGCTTCTTTAATATCTCCACCAGTTTTTCATCCCTGATGATCAGTTGCTCGAAAGCACTATCCATATTCTGGTAGTGCAATCGTGTATCCAACGCCGTTGTTTCAAACGATTTCATCTGGGTTGCCAGCCAGTAGATATCAATCTGCCGATTCTGCTGGTCTGTATAGCGAATGGTGAGGGTTACATTCGAAAAGAAAAGGATGGCGGGAAATTCTTCTCCCGCGGCATTCCGGTATATGGCGTTGAAATTGGTATGCATATTGAAAGGCTAAATTACAAAAATGGAAGGCTGGGTATGGTGGTTTTTACAAAGAATTAATAGGTATCGCTTTTAGTTTCCCTCTTAAAGATGGATATTTGGGCATGAATTTCCATTTCCTGAGAGTGAAATATCCCATACTGATCCTGCTTGTAACATTGGCTTCCTGCAAAACGAGTCGCCCTATTATCAATCCGGAACCAGCGGCACGATTTTTACCAGAAGTACCCACTTCCCAGATAAATATCCCGGTCAAGATCTATATGAAGTCTTTACTGACAGTAATGGATTCTACTACATCAAAGGAGTTCACCAATGAACAATGGCCCGATTATACGGAAAGCTCCTGTGACTTCCGGTACAAATACCGTTTTCTTCGGTCACCCTTCACCTTTAGCTGCGTCAACAATAATGTGGTGATTGGTTTCAGGGGTAGTTATCAGATAGCTGGCAGCAAAAGGGTTTGCGGGTTCGACAAACCTGTTTCACCCTGGGTGGGAGGAAGTTGTGGATTTGGGACCGAACCACTTCGGAAAGTGGATATCACAATACGTTCTTTACTTGAATTTGCTCCGAATCATCAGTTGCGGACTACCACAAGACTAGAAGCCTCCAAAGCCATTGATAAATGTTCGGTAACTATTTTACAAACAGATATTACTCCTCAGATCATGGATAGCATTACTGCATCCGTGAACAGTTATTGCACCGTATTTGACCAATTTGTACAAGCCATCAATAACAACAGCCTTCTTACCAACTGGCGTGCTGGTGGCAGCAGGGTGATGCCGGTAAGCAGCTATGGCTTTCTTAATCTGAATCCTATACTCTGGAGAATCGGTCGC